>CAYYDL010000206.1:0-6457 GCA_964470545.1 uncultured Hyphomicrobium sp.
GATGCGCACCACTCCGGTCGTTGTAGTGATACGTCTGATAAATCTTGGACGGCTGATGCCCTAACGCTTCAAGGATATCAATTTCTGGTGGCCAAGTTCCGTCGCTCGGGACGAGCCAAAACGCCGGCCAGAATCCCTTCCCTTTGGGAAGTTTCGCGCGAATTTCAAAATAGCCGTACTTTTGGGAAAAGGGCTTGAGCCGGGCACATTCGGGAGCCGTTTCATATTGATTGCAACCGATCGTCGTCACCATTCCCGAGGCGTAAGGTAGATCGAATGAGGCTCCTTTGCAGGCAGACGCGACGGTCGCTGAACGTGTGGCTGTGAGGCGAAGCAATCCGCCTGACTGGCTTACGGATCGGGACTGGTAGCACTGCTTTTCCCCGTTCCCTGAAAGCGTTCGATCACCCCAACGGCTCGCGAAGCGCCATTTTGTGCGATTTACGGTATCGCCATTGAACTCATCGTCGAAAGAAAGTTTCCAGCCGGCATTGGCAGCAGTCGCACCCACCAGAAGGAAGAGCAATCCGCTCAAAAGAGTTCGCCTACGCCAGACCATATCGGAACTCTCTCACACACCTGACCCTGAAGAGCTAAGGACTTTCGATGTCGACAGAAAGTCACCTCGACTCGAGTGCCGTCATCATTCTCCGAAATCAACTCCGGGCAATGACGACAATTCCGGCGATGACCAAGAGAATGCCGCCGAGGCGTTGGAGCGTGATGTGATCATCGAAGAGGAAGTAACCAAATATAGCAGTGAGAACAAATCCCAGACCCACGAAGGGATAGGCTTGAGAAACCTCCACGCGACTGAGCGCGGTAAGCCATACCAGTGTCCCGACGCCATAGAGTGCCAAGCCGAGCAGAACGCCTGGTGTTAGCAGCGCAGCCAAAAGTCCGGACGTGCCTCCATGCGTTGCATTTGCGGGCGCGCTGGCGACTAGTCCGAGTTTAAAAAGGATCTGGGCAGCGGCCGATATCGTTACGGCTATCAAAATGAGCGCAAGTGTTTGCACGTTCATCGGTCATGTCCCGGTGAGTTCGGTTGTGCTGTCAAATCGCAATGGCTCCAAGGATAATCACGAAGGCCGCTACAAGCCAGGAGACCCAATCCTGTGCGGCATATACGATCGGATCGTCATGCATGTAGCCGCGCGAGGCAGAAAGCCAGATCCGGCATTCCCAAAATAGAATGAGAGGGACGATCGCCCAGAGAGCCTCCGGACGGCTGTATTGGGCCGATGCGGCAGTGCTGCCCACGAAAAGCGCAAGCACGACACTCGCAGCAAATGCCGATGCACATCCAAAAAGCTGAAGGACCTGAAGATCGCTTGCGTAATAGCCACGGCGCGCAGACACTTTCCCCCCGGCGTCGCCCGCACGGATGGCAGATCCCAATTCTTCAGTTCGCTTCACGAGTGCAAGGCTAAGAAAGAGGAAGCCCGAAAAGCCGAGAAGCCATGGAGAGACGGGATGACCGGTAGCGATCCCGCCGCCCAGCAAGCGTATAGTGTAGAGTCCCGCCAGCATGAAGACATCGACGAGAGGAAACACCTTAAGGATCCAGGAATAAAGGATTGATGCTACCGCGTAGAGGACGACAATCGTGCCCGCGCCGGAGAGGCCACCGAGCACGAGCCCGAGAACAAGCAGAACAGCGGACGATGCCAACCCGGCCTTCACCGAAAGCGCACCGCTGGCGAATGGTCGAGATCTCTTACGTGCATGGCGACGGTCCTCGGCGAGGTCGGTAAGATCGTTGAAGATATAAATGGATGACGCCGTTGCGCAGAACGAACCCAGCAGCAGCAATGCCGCGACCCAGCTTTTCGCATCCAACAGAGCATGCGCAGTAAGCATCGGAACGAAGACCAGAAAGTTTTTCACCCACTGGTAGGGCCGCATGGCCTTGAGAAGCGATCGAAAGATCGGCTTTTTTTCATTGAACTCAGCTTCGAGCACCGTCTTGCGAAGCGAGGCTCTTCGCACCCGATCGGGAGCGTTGACCAGAACGATCGATTTGGCAGCTATAAGGGCCGGTAGGTCGGCATCATCGCCGCCGACGAAGGCGAAGTTCTTCTTGCCGAAGCGCGCTTCCAGCGCTCGTGCCTTCGTTTCACCTTTGAGATTTGTGATGCCGTCCGACGAAATGACTTCGTCGAAGATGCCAAGGTGATCGGCTATTTTGTGCGCGACCTCAGAATCGGCTGCAGTCGCAAGCACCAGCTGACGACCCGAAGCTTTCTGTTCACGGAGATAGGCAATCAGCTGTTCGTTGTATGGCAAGAATTGAGGGTCGGTTTCGGCGAGTTCCGCAATGCGTTTTTTCAGACCGGCCCGACCACCCCCAATGGATCTCGACAAATCGAGCAGAGACCGGGGACTGCGGAGAGCAGCTAAAAGTCCTTCGACGAGCATGTCGGAACGAACGAGTGTTCCATCGAGGTCGACACAAAGCGGCACTTCGTGGGGCTGCTCGGTCGCATGCTGTGACAACTCGTGGAGCATCATCCCCTGCTCGTATGAAAAGACGTGTAATTCAATATATCACACAAACGCGCATCGAGCGATTGCCGCTTATAGGGTAGTTGCTCAAGTATTGCTGGCAAAATGCTTTTAGACGCGCGGGCGGAAAACCGCGAAATTATAGAGGGTGAAGTTAATTATCATTCCAACCGCCACGCCTACGGGCAATGCGATATAGGGTGCAGACCGAAATGGCGGGAGCAGATGGAGCATGGCGATGTAGGTTGCGACGTTCGCAACTCCGGCCGCGATGCTTACTATCGCGTAAAGTATTGCCTGTTCGAAACCGCGGGAAGGGCGATCGGCGAATGTTATGGAGCGGTTCAACACGTAGGTAAGACAGATCGACGCGGCAAACGCCAGCAGACGCGCGGGCACCGGACCGAGGCGACAAATCTCAATCCAAAACCACAGACAGGTCATATCGAATACGAAGCCGGCGGTACCAACCCCCAGAAAATATATGATGCGGGACGGCATCAGGCCTCATCGCTGGGCATCACGCCCGTCATGTTGAGATAAGCAAGCCGCTTCGCTTCTCGTCTCGATGCCGCCAAACCATCCAGCAGAAGGCCGCTGAAGAACGCCAGAAAAGCCGCAAGCATCAGACCAGTGGAAAGCACGGCTGTCGGCAATCGAGGCACAAGGCCGGTATGGGCGAACTCCACGAAGATCGGCCATGCGAGAACGAGCGCGGTCAGGGAAAGAACCGCAGCGACAGCCGAAAAGAATTGAAGCGGCCGCTCGTCTTTGATCAGCAAAAAGATCACGCGCAGAATCCGAAACCCATCCCGAAATGTCCTGAGTTTGCTGACCGAGCCTTCGCCGCGTTCACGATAAGGCGTCGGCACCTCTGTCGTCGATGCGCGTGTCTCGACGGTGTGTATCAACAGCTCCGTTTCGATCTCGAAACCCTTTGAAGCTATCGGAAAGGTCTTTACGAAGCGCCGCGACATGACCTTGTAGCCGGAAAGCATATCCGACCACGTTGCGCCAAAGGCAAACCGCACCGCACCCGAGAAGAGCCGATTGCCGAACCGATGGCCCGGGCGGTAGGCCGCACTCGATTGCTCATCACGCGCCGCATTCACGACATCGAAAGGTCCGCGCCGCAATGTCCGTATGAGCAATGGCGCCGACGCGGCGTCATAAGTATCGTCGCCGTCTGCAAGAACATAGATGTCCGCTTCGATATCGCCGAACATACGTCTGACGACATGGCCTTTGCCTTGGCGCATCTCTTTTCTGACGATCGCGCCATGCGCGGCCGCGACGCCCACCGTGTCGTCTGTAGAGTTATTGTCATAAACGTAAATCGATGCTTCCGGGAGCGCGCTTCGAAAGCTGTCGATTACGGATCCGATCGCTGACGCCTCATTATAGCATGGCAACAAGACTGCAACGCTCGGCCTCGATCTCAACGCCGATTTGGTTCTCTCGAGGGGCGCGGTCTCGAACATCTTAGGACCCTTTCCTGCCGGCGACTCCGCGCATGCTATCGAAATTCACGACGACGATCAGTGCCGCCAGCGCCGGGACGATCCAGATTAGCCTCGCCTGGTAGCGATTGTGGGCGCCGGAAAAAGCACCGCATATTGCTGCATTGAATAATAAGACGAGTATGACCGTCGCACCGAATCCCGCAAGCCTTTGGTTGGCGTCGCCCGACTGAGAGTGCCGAGTGCCATATCGCCAAATGTGAAACAGAAGAAAAATAGTACTGGCAATAAACACCGCTCGTGCCAGCTTGTCGAAGTACTTCGCATAACGGGGCGGAGAGCACGTCGCCGGCAGCTTCAGGCATGTTCCGGCGTTTGGAATGACCTCAAAAATTGCAAGCTCGCTCCAAAAAGGCCGGCCTGACCACATCGCCCATACATTATCAGTGAATTCGCCATAGATACCAAAGCGGCGTAATTGATCGAGTGTGTTTTTTGCTGCCGCAACGAGAACCTGCGCCGGATGTGCGAGGATTGTTCTCATGACGAATGATGATTGCTCGTCGGCGAGCGCAATGCGAGTGCCATAATCGGAGACAGTATAGACGCCGCGGGAGGGATCGCTCGACCACAGGATGTCATCTGCGTTGTCCAGAGGAAGTTTCTGGAATTTGCAAAGGACATAACGAGACGGATCGACTGCGCACGTGTCGCGCAGGTAATTCCTTCCTGGCCCATCGGCGAGGAGCCGCGCCGTGGCAAAGATAGGAGTACGCAACTTGTCCCCGAAGTGGCGCGCAGCTAGCGTGTTAAAAATCCACCCGGCCATGATCGCGAGGACAAGGCCAATGGCAACAGTGCCGAAGAGATTGAAGACGCGTTTCTTTTGAACGCCAAAAAAAACTGCAATGGGTCCAGCGACCAGTGTCGAGAGAAGAATAAGTGGAATGTTTGTGAGATGAAATGTTGCCGCTGCCACGACGATGAGGGCCAAGAGCGCATAGTCGATCAAAGCAAGGTCAGGACTTCCGAAAACGAAGATACACAGGAAGACGACGGCGAAGCTTAGCCAGACATCCGGCATTGCGAAGCTCACAAACCACGGGAGGCTGGAAGCGAAGGCTGTCGTCGCGAGCATTGCTGCAAATGCCGCGGCCCTTCGGCCGGCTGCAAAGGCGCCGGCAGTGCGCCACAAGACAAAAGACGCAATCAAAGCCTGAATAGCCACTATGCCCCAAAGACCCGCCACGGTCGCGGTGAGATACAAGAGAGTTCCATAGTAAACCGATCGAGCCGCCAAAAGCGTTACGGCATAATTCTGTTTGGGGGTTGATGACGCCGCCGTTGCACTGGGCTGGGCGCCGGGATCTACGTCGGCCGCCTTATGTTTCTCAAAAAACACCGAAATGACGCTTCTTCCGCCGCGGTAGTACCCATCGGAGTCATGGAACAAATAGGGAGAACCGTTAAGGAGCGCCGGGAATGTCAATGCGAGCGCGCCAAGCAAGATTGCTAAAGGTGGTGAAATGCGAATCCCTCGAAATGTCATTTGCCTCCGCAGGCACCCGCCGTTTGAATTTTCGCTCGACAAATGCGCGCGTGCAGGGGTGTTAACATAAGTGTTTGAATATTTGCGTGTCGGCGGCCGGAACGGCAAAATTATTTGGTCATTAAGGAAAAAATGGGCGATGGCCGGTCTCGAGTTGCGCGCATGAAGCAATTAGTAGGAGCTCCGATTGCTTTTATAGGCGGCCTCAGACATCCTGTCTGTCCGAACGGCTCGCCGATGTGCCGCCCGCGAGGTGACGGTGGGGAATACAACGAATGTTGATTGTGGATGGCTCCAAGTTCCTTCACCCTGAAATATGAGCAAAGCGCGGGCTCCAGAAGCGATGCCGGGGGGAGCCTTGAGGCATACGTCTTGCCCCTATGCGCTTTTGCATTCCAGACGAGTATCGCTCGGATTGGAATGGATTTTCTACCGTCGACGACGAAAATTGCGTGGGGCTTGGCATCACTGATGCTGATCGCGGCGGCGGCCGCGCAGCCAAACTTATATCTCGCGTTGGCGCGCCGAAATATTGTGCTTGTCGCCGCTTCAGTATTCGCCACGTTATCCGGCGTCTGGTCGTTGACGCCGACCGCCTCCGCTTATTCCGGTATTCTGCTCGTCTTCAATACGTTTATCGGTTTTTTAATAGCGGATAGAGTGGGCATCCGGCGGGTCATCATTTTATATTTTATGACGTGCTTTTTTTGGCAAAGTGTCTCGATCGTCTTGATGAGTCTCCATGTGTGGTGGGCGTACGACGCGGTCGGGGACGCGAAGGGAGTATACCTTCATAAAAATGCAATGGCGCTCGACGCTGGCATGCGCTACTTCACCTCGCTCGTGCTCTTCGCCAGTGGATGGCGAAGGTCCATTTCTGCGTCCGGTGTATTAATTGCACTGCTCAGCTTACTTCTGGCTCGATCCGGCACGGGATTTG
>CAYYDL010000207.1:0-3339 GCA_964470545.1 uncultured Hyphomicrobium sp.
TTCGTTCAGGTTGTAGGTCGATTCGGTCCTTCGGGAGGCATGCGTTCGCGTTGTCTCCACACGGAGGGACTACGTGTCAGGCAAGCGCGAGATCAAACGAAGCGGGAGCCGACGTTGCGGACCGTCGACCTGATGCGGCGGACCGTGCCCGTCTTCGAGCGCATCACCACCGTTTCCGTTTCGGCGAAGTCGCCGCGGATGCGCACGCCCTTGAGGAGCGAACCGTCGGTCACGCCGGTCGCGGAGAAGACGACGTCGGCGGACGCCATATCCTCGAGCTTGAAGATCCGGTTGATGTCGGAAATGCCCATCTTCTCGGCGCGCTGACGTTCCTCGTCTTTCATCGGCATCAAACGGCCTTGAATTTGGCCGCCGATACAGCGCAGCGCTGCCGCCGCGAGGACGCCTTCCGGCGCGCCACCCGAGCCCATGTAGATGTCGATGCCGGTTTCCTTCGGGTCCGTCGTCCAGATGACGCCCGCGATGTCGCCGTCCGGGATCAACTGCACGCCGGCGCCGGCCTCGCGCACGGCACGGATCAATTCAGCGTGGCGCGGACGATCGAGGATGCAGGCCATGATCTCATGGATCGGGACGCCCTTCGCCTTGGCGAGCGCATTGAGATTGTCGGCCGGCGTTGCATCGAGATGGACGACGCCTTCCGGATAGCCGGGGCCGACGGCGATCTTGTTCATGTACATATCGGGCGCGTGCAGCAGACCGCCCTTTTCGGAAATCGCGAGAACCGCGAGCGCGTTCGGCATGGCTTTGGCGCAGATCGTCGTGCCTTCAAGCGGATCAACGGCGATGTCGACCTCTGGCCCATCGCCCGTGCCGACCGTCTCGCCGATGTAGAGCATCGGCGCCTCGTCCATCTCACCTTCGCCGATGACGACAGTGCCGCGAATTTCAACACGGCCGAGCTCGCGGCGCATGGCATCGACGGCGGCCTTGTCGGCAGCCTTCTCATTGCCCCGGCCACGCAAATGGGCAGCTGCGATCGCGGCCGCTTCGGTCACGCGCGCAAGTTCAAGCACCAGAATGCGATCGAGTCCCGGCCCGTGCGCGCCGTTCGCCTGTTCAGCCCTGCTCATGATCCATGTCCTTCCACGGTGCCCAAGGTTTCGTTCAAAGTTCTTCAATGCGTATCATCTGCGGAGGCTCGGTGACGTTGCCATCCTTTTCGATCGTGGCGAGCGCCCGTCGCATGGCGTCTTCGGTCGTCTCGTGCGTGATGATGATCACGGGCTGATCCCTGTTCGCCGCCGCGCGCGATCCGATGCGCGGTGCGTGCAAGGTCTGCGGCCGGTGCTGCACGATGCTCTCGAGCGAGATGTCTTGATCACCCATGCTTTTGGCGACGTGAGCCATCGCGCCGGGTTTATCGTAGAGCGCGAGGCGCACGTAATACGAGCCGTAATGGCGATCGAGCTTGGCGCGCTTGTGCGCCTTGAGCTTCGCGGTCGGCGTCAGGAACGGTGGAACGATGAGGCCGCGGGCAATGTCGAGAATGTCTCCCGCAACGGCAGACGCCGTCGGCTTTGCGCCAGCACCAGGGCCGACGAGAAGTATGGTGCCGGAGAAATCCGCTTCGATTGCGACGGCGTTCGTGACGCCTGAAACTTCAGCGATGGCAGAATCCTTGTAGACCAAAGCGGGCGACACGCGCGCTTCGATGCCAGATTCGGTTTCCATTGCGACACCAAGAAGCTTGATGCGATAGCCGAGGCTGTCGCTCGCCTCGATGTCTGCTTGGGTGATCGACTGAATGCCTTCGACGTGGATCTGCTCGAAAGCGACGCGCGTGCCGAACGCGAGGCTCGTCAACAGCGCAAGCTTGTGCGCAGCATCGAAACCGCCGATATCGAACGTCGGGTCGGCTTCAGCGTATCCCAGCGCCTGCGCTTCCTTCAGCACGTCGGCGAACGGGCGGTTCTCGCTCTGCATCTGCGAGAGGATGTAGTTGCAGGTGCCGTTCAGGATGCCGTAGACGCGCTTCACGCGGTTGGCACCCAAGGCTTCGCGAAGTGTCTTAATGACAGGAATGCCACCGGCGACGGCCGCCTCGAAGTTCAGGGCAACGCCGTTCTTCTCCGCCATGCGCGCGAGTTCCACGCCATGCTTCGCAAGCAGGGCCTTGTTCGCGGTCACGACATGCTTCTTCGCGCCGAGCGCGGCTTCGACGGCGGCTTTTGCGACGCCGTCTTCGCCGCCGATCAGTTCGACGAACACGTCATTCGACGGGTGGACGGCAAGGGCTACGGGATCATCGAACCATTGGACACCATCGACGGCGATGCCGCGCTCTTTCCTGCGATTGCGAGCCGAAATTCCGGTGACGCGGATCTCGCGGCCGATGACATTCGCAAAGTGCGGGCCGTTGGCCTGGAGCAGTCCGAGCAATCCGCCGCCAACCGTGCCTAGTCCGGCAATACCAAGTTTGAGAGGTTCCATGATGTCGATTATCGGGTCGCGGACTTCTGAGGGCGAGAGGCGGGAGCCGACGTTTCCGTCGTCTCGGAGAAGAGTTTCTTGATCGAGCGTGCGGCCTGACGAATGCGCTGCTCGTTTTCGACGAGGGCGATGCGGATGAAGCCCTCGCCGTATTCGCCGAAGCCGATGCCAGGGGACACGGCGACGTCCGCCTTCTCGATCAGCATTTTCGCGAATTCGACGGAGCCCATGGCGCGATAGCGCTCAGGAACCGGGGCCCATGCAAACATCGTGGCAGGCGGCGGCGGCACGGGGAAACCGGCTTTCGTGAAGCTATCGACAAGCACGTCACGGCGGCTTTTGTACATCGCGCGGATGTCGTCGACGCAATCCTGCGGCCCATTGAGCGCGGCAGCGGCGGCGACCTGGATCGGCGTGAATGCCCCGTAGTCGAGATACGATTTCACCCGCGCCAATGCGCCGATCAAGCGTTCGTTGCCGACAGCAAATCCCATGCGCCAGCCGGGCATGTTGTATGTCTTCGACAGCGACGTGAACTCGACAGCGATGTCCTTAGCGCCCGGCACCTCCAAAATCGAGGGCGGCGGGTTGTCGTCGTAGTAAAGCTCGGCATAGGCGATGTCAGACAGGATAATGATGTCGAGCTTCTTCGCGAGCGCCACGGCTTCCTTGTAAAAGTCGAGATCGACGGTCATCGCCGTCGGGTTCGACGGGTATGACATCACGACCGCCAGCGGCTTCGGAATTGAATGCTTAACCGCGTGCTCGATCGCCCGCAGATAATCGTCACCGTTGCTGGCCGGCAGGTTGCGGATCGCGGCGCCCGCAATGATGAAGCCGAAGGCATGAATCGGATAAGTCGGGTTCGGCACAAGCACAATGTCG
>CAYYDL010000208.1:0-3667 GCA_964470545.1 uncultured Hyphomicrobium sp.
GCAGAACCTGCGTATACCCGCCTGAATTGTCGGCGACCTGACTGCGGATACCTTCGAGACGGGACCTGAGACCGCCCAGAATATCCCTCAGCCGATGCCGTGCGCAGACGATCATCCACTCGTCGGGCGAGAGCCAAAGAACCTTGATGCCGTTCGACATGGCGAACGAGCAGGGTTCGACCGGGAGCAGAACACCAGCCACTGACGTAACCTTGCCGACAAAGGCCGGGTCGGCAAAAGCGCCACGTACGCTGATATAGCCGAGAAGCGCGATCTCGTTGGCCCAAACACCGCAGCCGTCATCGACAGCTCGAGCCTCGCTTGCAAGGCCGAACGCATGGAGCGGTGACTGCGGGATCGATTCACGCATTTTGCCGAGCCCCCTCGGGATCGACGAACACGGATGTGACCACCTTGACCTTGTGCGTTTTCCCGTCAGCGTAGGCGTAGACCACATCGCGTCCCGATTTACGCCCATCTTCACTTCGCCGTTGAATACCGTCGCGCACGACCGCCATAGCAATCGAGCGATTGAGTTCGGGACTGAAATAGCTCGATGTGACGTGCCCCAGCATGGGAACAGGCGGCTGTAGATCCGATTGTTCGATGATCTGCGCACCCTCGGCCAGCACGACGGTCGGATCTTCCGTCAAAAGCCCGACGAGTTGCTTACGATTGGGCGCAGCGGTGTCACTTCGGGCGAGCGAGCGCTTGCCGATGAAGCTGAATGGCTTCTTCATCGCGACTGCCCATGCCATGTCGAGGTCAAACGGCGTCATTGATCCGTCGGTGTCCTGGCCGACGATGATGAAGCCCTTCTCCGCACGCAGGACGTGCATGGCGTCCGTCCCATAGGGCGTGATACCAAACTCGGCGCCTGCTTCCAGCAACGCTTCCCAGAGATGATGTCCATAGCTCGCGTCAACATTGATCTCGAACGCAAGCTCACCCGAGAAGCTGATGCGGAACACACGCGCAGGAACATCCGCTACCGTTCCCTCGCGCCAGTCCATGAACTTGAACGCCAGCGGCGAAAGATCGACGTCAGGGCACACTTTTGCTAGCACCTCCCGGCTTTTCGGACCGACGAGGGCCGCCGTCGCCCAATGATCCGTAACAGAGGTCATGTAGATATCGAGATTGGGCCACTCAGTCTGATGCCAGTTTTCGAGCCACGCCAGCACGCGCGCTGCCCCTCCCGTCGTCGTCGTCATAAGAAAGTGTTCGTTGGAAATGCACGCCGTGACGCCGTCGTCCATCACCATGCCGTTCTCGTCGAGCATCAGGCCGTAGCGGCATTTGCCCGGAGCCAGTTGGGTCCAGGCGTTCGCATAGATCCGATTGAGGAACTCCCGGACGTCCTTGCCTTGAATATCGATCTTACCGAGCGTCGACGCATCCATGATGCCAACAGTACGCCGCGCTGCAAGGCATTCGCGACGCACGGCTGCATCCCGGTCCTCGCCGGGCCGGAGAAAATACTGCGGTCGCAACCATTGCCCGACGTTCTCGAATACAGCGGCGCGCTTCACATGAGCCGCGTGCATCGCCGTGTAACGCCGCGGCTCGAACGTATCACCCTCGTGCGCGCCAGCAAGCGTCCCGAACGTTACAGGCGAATAGGCCGGCCGGTAGGTCGTCGTCCCGACCTCTGGAATGCTTTTGCACAGCGCATCGGCAGCGATGGCAAAGCCATTGACGTTCGACAGCTTGCCCTGATCCGTTCCGAAACCCAACGCCGTATATCGCTTGATGTGCTCGATTGAGCGATAGTTCTCGCGTATCGCGAGATGAATGTCGGCCGCAGTTACGTCGTTCTGGAAATCAACGAACGCTTTCTTGCCATGACCCTCGGGCTTGCCGTCAGGCACACGGAAGATGCGCCGAGCCGGGATACTGTCGGGCTCGTCCGTTTCCAAGTTCCGTGCTTTGCGGGTGGCTGATTTTTGAAGTGAGGCAAGCACCGCATCGGTTACACGTTGTGCTTGCTCAAGCCCCGCTTGCAGTCCGAACGTCCCGGTCACTGCACCGGTGCAATAGATACCCGCCTCCGTGCGCCCCATCTCAGGCGCAACGAATGCGAGCCGGCTTTCATCCCACAGCGGACGTCCGCCATCGTGACAATAGAGATGAACCGTTGGCGACAAGCCACCGGAACTCCCAACCGCATCGCATTCAATGAGAGGACCTGGCGCGATGACGGTGTTCTGTTCGCCGTCGAGCTTCACAAGCCGTGTGGCGTGGGTCGCGCGCCCACCGTGCGCGGCTGCGATCCCGTAGCCGGGCCGAACGTCCACGCCCGCTGAATGCGCCCGTTGCTCCCAGACGGTATTCGGACGGCTTCGCGTATCGGCTAAGACGACGCTGCATCCCATACGGGCAAGATCGCAAGCACCTTGATAGACGTGATCGTTGCTCGTCTGCAGGACAACACGTTTGCCGACCGCCACGCCATAGCGGTTGAGATACGTCGTCAGCGCGGAGGCCGTCAGCACGCCCGGCAGATCGTTATTGCCGAAGACCAGCGGCCGCTCGATGGCGCCGGTTGCCAAAATGATGCGGTCCGCACGAATCCGATGTAGTCGCTGGCGCGGCTTGTTCTCGTTGCGCTCAGCTAACGGCAGATGGTCCTGAAGCTGCTCGACCGCAAGAAGCAGGTTCATGTCGTGCAGCGCGAACGCGCTCGTCCGCGTCAGTAACGCAACATTCGGCAGGCTTTGCAATTCGGCGAGTATCGCCTTGAGCCAAGCCTCAGCACTTTCGCCGCCGATCGAGGTATGCGGCGAAGAGAGAAGCCATCCGCCCATCTCGTTCTGCTCATCGAGCAGCACGACGTTCAATCCCGTCCGACCCAGATCGAGTGCAGCGAGCAGCCCGCACGCACCTCCGCCGACGATGACGACGTGTGCGTGGCGATGCTGATGATCGTACGTCTCCGGGTCGGCTTCCTCCGGCGCAGACCCGTAACCCGCCGCTTTCCGAATGATAGTCTCGAAATACGGCCAGAGCGTCTTGTTCTGAAAGGTCTTATAATAGAATCCCGCCGACATGAAGCGCGAGAAGGGACTGCAAAAGCTTTTGAGATCGAACGCCAGTGTCGGCCAGCCGGAGGTCCGCCGCGCGATCAGCCCTTCGTAAAGCTCGACCTGTGTTGCCTTCAGATTGGGGATCGAGAGCGGACCTACCTCGATCTGCATGAGAGCATTAGGCTCTTCAGGCCCAGCACCAATGATACCGCGCGGGCGGCCGTATTTAAAACTGCGCCCGAGCATCCGCACGCCATTACCAAGCAAAGCCGACGCGAGCGTATCGCCTGCATAACCACTATAGACTTGCCCATCGAACGAAAAGGAAAGCGGCCGTCCGAAGTTGACACGCACGTTCGAATGCTCGACGCGAAAGTCCGTCATCCGGCCCCACCCTCGGCATCATAGACATTCCGGCCTTCTGCGAGTGTCCACGATCCCGCAATCGCATTCGTCGCGGTGTTGCGCTTCACGACGAAAAATTTCCGGCAACCGGTCGTATGGGTCCACAATTCCCAATGCCAGCCTTTGGGATTATTGCGCATGAAGAGATAGTCGCCCCAAGCTTCATCATCGACGGCCTCGGGTGCCGCGGGACGCACCCGGAAGGCTTCGCCGCCATAGCCGAATTCTTCTTCCTC
>CAYYDL010000209.1:0-1602 GCA_964470545.1 uncultured Hyphomicrobium sp.
TCGGGCTTTCGCGGAGAAACGCCAGCCAAACTGGAAAGGCCGCTAGGTTGAGAAGGAGACTGCATGGATTTGAAGCTGTCGGGCAAGGTCATATTTATCGCCGGCGCGAGCCGCGGAATTGGACTTGGAATTGCACGCGCCTGTCTCGCCGAAGGCGCCAAAGTCGCATTGACGGCACGAGGCAGGGACTCGCTCGAAGAAGCGGTTTCGCAGCTCAAGCAGGCAACCGCGCCGTCCGATGTCTGGAGCTTCTGCGGCGACATGCGCCAATCCGAAGATATCGAAGTGGCCGTTGAAGGATGCGAAAAGGCTCTCGGACCAGTCTGGGGTACGGTTGCAAATGTTGGAATTTATCCATGTCCATCCGGTTTTGAGGTCGACGATCAAACGTGGGATCAAGGTTTTCTGCAGAATCTCACGGCGTCTTATCGTCTTGCGCGAACCGTTTTGAAGCACATGTTGCCGCGTCACGAGGGCGCTTTACTCTTCATAAGCTCGATCGCAGGTATGGAGGCGATGGGGACGGGCCTGACCTATGGCACCGCCAAGGCGGCGATCAATCATCTGAGCCAAGAGCTTGCGAAGATTTGCGGCGGCGCTGGGATCCGTGTGAATACGATCGCACCGGGAAATATCATTTTTCCTGGTGGAGATTGGGAACGTCGCTCCACAGGGCCGCGAGCGGAACGATGGAATCGCTGGATTGAGCGGGAAGTTGCGATGAAACGGTTTGGCACAACCCAGGAAATTGGCGATATGGCCACATTTTTGCTCAGTCCGCGAGCTAGCTTTGTAACCGGCGCAACCATTCCCGTCGACGGAGGGCAGCTGCGTTGATCGGAGAAAGCCAAAGCATCCTCCGTTTTCAGGCGGCTCCTTCATGACCGCAGAGGATCGGAAATTTTCCGGGGCAGGCGTGACGATCACTGCCAGCGCAGCGGGCGATCCCCAGAACCCACCGATACTGCTTTTGCATGGCGGTGGGCAGACGAGACATTCATGGAGCGCTGCGACGCGAGCGCTGGCCGCCCACGGATATTATGCCGTTGCGGCCGATTTGCGTGGTCACGGTGAAAGCGATTGGGCGGAAAATGGCGATTACAGCCTTGAGACCTTCAAGGCTGATGTCGAAATGCTTGTATCGCAACTGGAGCGAAGGCCGATCCTTGTTGGAGCATCGCTCGGCGGTCTGGCTTCGCTCTTATTTGTTGGTGAAAACGGCAATGACAGTGTTAGAGCGCTCGTCTTGGTGGATATCGTCACGAAAACGGACCCAGCAGGATCCGCCAAGATACGAGCATTTATGGAGTCCCGTCCGGAAGGATTTGTTTCTGTGGAAGACGCAGCAGATGCAGTTTCCGACTACCTGCCGCATCGGCCACGTCCTCAAGATTTAAGCGGTCTCGCGCGAAATCTTCGTCTCGGAGCGGACGGCCGCTTTCACTGGCACTGGGACCCCCTCATTCTCCACGGCAAACAGTCCCCAGACCCTCGAACAAGCGTCGAGAGGCTTGAAGACGCTGCCCGGGGCGTCAGGGTCCCAACCCTTCTGATCCGGGGTGCGCTAAGTCAGATCGTTACAAAGAAGGGAGCGGAGGATTT
>CAYYDL010000210.1:0-5845 GCA_964470545.1 uncultured Hyphomicrobium sp.
TGGGCATACCGCCGCTCATCGCTCCGGCGCCGGGGGACAATCGATTCAAAGATCCGGAGTGGGATCGCAATCCGTTTTTCGATTTCTGCAAGCAGGCTTATCTTCTAGCCTGCAAATGGGCCGAGGATCAGCTCGCGACGACGCCGGGGCTCGATACGACCGAGCGGCACAGAGCCGAGTTCTATTTGAAGCAGCTGACGAGCGCCTATTCGCCCTCGAACTTCCCGGTCACGAACCCGGAAATCCTGCGCGAAACGCTGGCATCGAACGCTGAAAACCTTCTGAAGGGCGCGCATCAGCTTGCCGAAGACATGAGGCGCTCAGGCGATCTGATGAAGATCAGCCAGACCGATGCCAATGCCTTTGAGCTTGGCCGCAATCTCGCGACGACGCCGGGCAAGGTCGTTTTTCAGAACGAGCTTTTCCAGCTCATCCAATATAGCCCCACAACGGAGAAAGTCCGGGAGCGTCCTCTCCTGATGATCCCGCCATGGATCAACAAATATTACATCCTCGATCTGACGCCTTCGAAGAGCCTCATCAAGTACGTCGTCGATCAGGGCTTCACGGTGTTCATCGTTTCGTGGGTCAACCCCGACGAGCGCCTAGCCGACAAGACGTTCGAGGATTATGTCCTCGAAGGCATCCTCGAAGCGGTGCGTGCGGTGCAGAAGGAGACGGAACTCGAGAAGATCAACATTCTCGGCTATTGCGTCGGCGGAACGGCGCTCGCGACAGGGCTCGCCTACCTCGCCCAGCGCGGCGAGGAACCATTCCAGTGCTGCACGCTGCTGACAACCCAGGTCGACTTTTCGCTCGCGGGCGACCTATTGCTTTTCACCGACGACATGCAGCTCGCGAGCCTCGACGCGCTGATGACGGAACGCGGGTTTCTCGACGGCTCACGCATGGCGAACGTCTTCAACATGATGCGGCCCCGCGATCTCATCTGGCCGTATGTCGTCAACAATTACCTGCTTGGCAAAAAGCCCTTCCCATTTGATCTCCTGTATTGGAACCAGGATTCGACGCGGATGGCTGCGGCCAATCATAAATTCTACCTGCGCGAGTTCTATAACGAGAACCGACTGGCTCGGGGCGACATGACGCTCGGCGGCGTCAGGCTCAATCTCAAGAAGATCAAACTTCCGATCTTCTCAGTCGCGGCCCGAGAGGACCATATCGCGCCTGCGGCCTCGGTCTTCCGCGGCATCCAGATGTTTGGAGGGCCGATCGAATTCGTTCTCGCCGGTTCCGGGCATATCGCGGGCGTCGTCAATCCTCCGGAAAAGGTCAAGTATCAGTACTGGACCGATGGAAAAGCGATGACGAGCGTCGCCGACTGGGAGGCCTCAGCGGTCGAGCATCCGGGCTCCTGGTGGCCGTACTGGATCGACTGGCTGTCGCAGCAATCGGGCAGCTGGATTCCGGCCCGCGTCCCCGGCAAAACGCTCGGCGTGATCGAGGACGCGCCCGGCGCCTACGTCAAGGCGCACTAGTCCGCATTTGGCTGCCGTCACGACGCCAGTTCGAACTCGCCCTCGTAATCGACTGGCCACAGGACCGTGAAGTCTTCGCCGTCGAGAGCGCGGAATGCGACGGCATTGATGTCGAGTTCGTCGGATGCATCCTCGACAACCGGCTCAATCTTTTCCCAGACCTTCGCCGCGTTTCTTGCGAGAAGAATGAGATTGATCACGCCGTCTCCCGACTCGTGGCCGTCGACCTCTGCTGTCGTCGATCCATCGAGCGCTTCAATCAGACGATCTTCGAGCGCGATGACCTTATCGAGCGTGTCCTCGTCATCGCCCTGAAACTGAAGAACAAGCTGGTGGTTCATGGTCCCTTTCCCGTTTGCGATCAAACAGCAGCAGCGCCTGTCCGAGATCGCCGATGATGTGATCTGTGTCCTCATTGCCGATCGATAGCCTGCCACCGTCCGGCCCCGCTCCGGCGGCACTTCGCTCGTCATCCTGGAGCTGTCGGTACGCCATCGAAGCCGAACGGATGATCAAGCCTCGCGCGTAGCGGATGTTGGCGAGAAGGGCGACGAGCCGCAAGCACGAATTCGGCTTCATGCGCGCTTCATATCCGTCTTTGCCGGCGAAGGTGAATACGGCGCAAGCACCTTTTGGACAAATCTTTTTCAGGCCGTAACTACGCGCTTTTCGTAGCAGCCGGCCGACGGCAACGCTGCGTCATCTGGTTCGTTTTGGACAAGAGAGACGTCTCTCGCGGCCCGAAGCATGCGCGATCGTCAGGCCCGGAGAAACGTTGCATAGACGGCTTTCGGGAAAGTCAGGATGGGCGGAGGCATGATCCGCCCCCTTATAAAAAGTTGCCGCCAAGGAGGAGCCGAGGCCAGGCCAGCCCGTCACCCGGCCAAGCTCGTCAGGGGAGCGTTAGAGCTTCGCAAATTCGCCGGCCCGCCCGCAGTGCCACTTCTGGATCACCCAGTTCGGATGCTCTCCCGCCCATTTCGCCATTTCGATCTGGCCGTTCATCATGCACTGACTGGCGCTAACAGTCTCGCCCTCGAAGTTAAGCGTGACGTCTTTGCAACGCGCTGGCTGATCGATCATGCAGACGGCAACGACAAGTTCAATCATAGGACCTCCAGGTGTCGGTCGGACAATCGCTCGTTGAAGCGAGCCGGGTTAGCCCTGGGCGGTTCCTCTGGTCTGCTTTTTGTTCATTCCAGGAAATATTGCTTTGAGTATGGAGGAAATGTTGCCATGCACAAGAACGAGGCTGTCGCAGTCCCTGCCTATTTTGCGATCAGGAGCTTTTGCCGCAGATCTGTTGCAAAATCGTCCCCTATTTGGCCCTCAAAGCGTATCAAAGTTGTCACAGTTTGGCCTTGCGGCGCCCACCGCGGCCATCGATAAGCAGCGCGAGAGCCACAACCGATTCGATTTTATCTGGAAGGGCTACGAGTTGGCTTGTGCAGAAGGGCTCGGCAGGGCGATGTGAGCGGGTGAGTCGCAGAGGCACGTTTCGAGGGCGGCAGATCAGCATATGAATAGTCATGGGGCCCAGGGGGTCCAAAGTGCGGCGTGGAACGGCGCGCGTGCGCCCGGTACACCTACGGTTGGTTGGTTTGTGCGCCGTTCGGCGCTTTGGATGGGCATCATGGTCGTGGCGCTGGTCCTGGCGTGCACGCTCTACGCGTTCGCAAGCCAAGTCGGCGCGAATGGTGCGCGGGGCGTGCCGAGGGCGCCCTCGCCCGAGTTCAAGATCTAAAAACTCCGCGCGATTTGTGACCGTGCCGTCGAAGCTTCCAGGCTGAGCACTTTGGTGCCCGAACCGCGATAACGTGGAACCACTGACTTTGGGCCTTCGTCTATCCTCGCGTCTGCGAAAACGACAGGTTGTAGAGGCGCAACCGCAATTTATTTTGCCTGACGTTCACTATTGATGCTGCGCGGTGATCACCGATACCTTGAATTTGGGCGCTTCATACTCCTATCATCTTTGAACGCTCGAGCCTGAGGGACGCGTTGGAATGACGGAGCAGCAAAAGAAGTTTCCTGAGTTCTACGTGACGGCTCCGCAGCCGTGCCCCTATTTATCCGGCAAGCTCGAGCGCAAGCTGTTCACTCATCTCACCCACGATAAGCCGCCCGAACTTGTGGACCGGCTGTTGACGACCGGCTTTCGACGCAGCCAGAACATCGCCTATGTCCCCTACTGCGAGGGCTGTCAGGCCTGCGTTTCGGTGCGCGTGCTCGTCGATGAATTCGAGCCCGATCGCTCGATGCGCAGAAATTGGAAGAGAAATTCGTCGCTTGTCGCGCGCCGCACGGCTCCAACTCCAACGATGGAGCAGTTCCGGCTGTTTCGCGCCTATATCGATGCGCGCCACAGCGACGGTGGCATGGCAGACATGACGATGCTCGACTATCGGATGATGGTCGAGGACACCGTCATCGAAACCTTTCTGACGGAATACCGCGCAAAGCCTGAAGGTGCGGAAGATCTCGATTTTGACGCGTGGCCGCTCAAGGCGGTGGCTTTGTGCGACCGGCTGACCGACGGCATCTCGATGGTCTACAGCTTCTACGATCCAGATGACGTCGAAGCAGGTCTCGGCACCTATATGATCCTGGAACACATCGCCTTTGCACGCCGGATTGCGCTGCCGCATGTCTATCTCGGCTACTGGATCGATGGCTCCCGCAAGATGGCCTACAAAACACGGTTCAAACCGCAGGAACGCCTCGGTCCGGATCGCTGGGAACGCGCTCCTGACCACGAGGATATCCCGCGCTAGTCGCGCCCGGAAGAGCACCGAGCCCAGGCATGACAAGCTGCCCCTGGCGTCCTCGGCTTCGCCTCAGTTGGCGAGTTCCGCGTCGAGCTTTTTGAACATATAGCTCCACTTCGCGGATTGCGTTTCGACAAGCATTTTCATGCGCGCCCGCAGGTCCTGCATCAACGCGCAATCGGGTGTCTCGTCGGCAGCGCCTTCCTGCCCCATCGATGCGATAGCCGAGAGCAATTCGTCCGTCTTCTGATCATAAACGGCCGTGTTGCCGTCCTTCACGAACGGCTTCGCGTTTTCGATAAATGCGTCGTGGCTCCAATGCCGCTTATCCCGGAGCTGGCGCAGCTTCTCCTGAAATATGGGGCGGTTCTTGGCGTTCAAATCGCGCAGATGTCCAGCAGCCTCTTCGACGACGGTTTCAAAGTCTTCTTTGGTGCAGGCCGCAGGTGTTTCGGCGGCCTGCACGCGTATGCCAGCCAAGGCCAATGCCGCGACTGACACTCGCGCAAAAACGGCCATGTGTTTCAAAAGCCCACCCATGGCCGGCAGTCGTAGCTTCGACGATCGGGCGCGACAAGCGCGGGCAATCAACACACGCTCTCAAAAGCGCGGACCGAACGAATTCGATCGGGGGAAACCTTTCGGCGCCAAACGGCCGGCTTGGGCGCGTTCACCGACCCATTCCTTGAGTTCGCTCCAGGACAGGGTGAATTCCCGGCCAGCGCTATCGAGCCACGTCAGCCCATCGGACTTTTTGAACACGCGTGCGTCCGACAACGCACCATCCTTGAACCTCTGAAGAATGACGCCCTTGCCGCGGGTCATCTCGTTGACCTCATCGAGCTTGAAAATCAGAAGTTTGCGGTTTTCGCCGATGGTTGCGACGTACTCGCCGTCAACGGGCACGCAGACGCGGGCTTCCTCGGGCTCGCTGACGTTCAGGACCTGCTTGCCCTTGCGCGTCGCTGCTATCACCTCTTCCTCCGGAACGATGAAGCCATATCCGCCAGTCGAGGCCACCAGCAGCTTGCGAGAAGCGTCGTGGACGAACAGCTCGGCGATGTCGTGATTTTCTTCAAGATCGATCATCAGGCGGACCGGCTCACCGTGTCCCCGGCCGCCCGGTAGCGCATTGGCTTCAAGTGTGAAGAATCTGCCGTTCGTCGCAAAGAGGACGAGCTTGTCGGTGGTATGGGCTTTCAACGCGCGCTTGAGTTCGTCGCCCTGCTTGAACTCGAGCTTCGAGAGGTCGTCCTGGTGACCTTTGAGGGCTCGTATCCAGCCCTTTTCGGACAGGATCACCGTAATCGGTTCCTTTTCGACAAGCGCCGCTTCGAGGTCCATATCCACATCGGGAAGGTCGGCGAACGATGAGCGGCGGCGACCAAGCGGCGTCTTCTTCGAAAATTTCTCGCGCGTTTCCTTGACCTCGTCGGTGATGCGCTCCCACTGAAGCTCTTCGGATTTCAGAAGCTGCTTCAGTTCGCGGCGCTCTTTCGAGAGCTTGTCGTGCTCGGCCTTGATCTCGACCTCTTCGAGCCTCGACAACGACCGCAAGCGCAAGTTCAAGATCGCTTC
>CAYYDL010000211.1:0-1991 GCA_964470545.1 uncultured Hyphomicrobium sp.
CCTTGATAGGGCAAGAAACCGTCCTTGAACTTGGCGAGCTCGACCGTCGCGGAGCGGGCACCGGTGAGAAAATCCGCGGCAGAGCTTTGGGCCTCCGCTTCGCGCGCAGCGGTCGCGCTCGCGACGCACCAGTGCACGTCCAGGATCTGACCCGTCGCAAGCCAATTGAGAAGCGTTCCGCCGACGCCAATCTCGATGTCGTCGGAATGGGCGCCGATGCACAGAACGGAAAGCGGCTTTCCGGCGAGGCCGAAACCAAGTCCCTTCATTCGCCTGCCGCAACCATGGGATCGATTTTGGCCGCGCGGGCGGGTGGCGGATCTTCCGCCCAGGGCATGCAGCCCTTCTCGGCCATGTCCTCGAGAACCTGACGATCCTTCAGTGTGTCCATGGGCCGCCAGAAGCCTTCGTGTTTATAGGCGAGCAACTGGTCTGCCTTGATCAAACGCTCGAACGGCTTAAGGACGAGTTCGTCACCCGGCTCCATGTAATCGAAGATTTCTCGCCGCATGACGAAAAAGCCGCCGTTGATCCAGATGTCGGAAGCGTCCGAGGGGCGGAGCTGCTTCACCTGGCCTTCTGGCGTCATGTCGACGAGGTGGAAAGTGAGGGGCGGTCGAACGGCCATGAAGCACGCAACTTTTCCGCTCTTGCGGAAAATGTCGATCATCTCGTCGAGATTGACGTTGCTAAGCCCATCGCTGTAGTTCGCGAGAAAGATCTCATCCTTCTCGATATGGGACCGCACGGCCCAGAGACGTTCGCCGATGTTCCTCCAAATGCCTGTATCGATGAGCGATACGTTCCAGTCGTCCGGCAGGTCGTTCAGATATTCGACCTTAGAACCGTGATGGGAGACGACACAATCCGTATAAACCTGTGGCCGGTAGTTGAGAAAAAATTCCTTGATGATGTTGGCCTTGTAGCCAAGGCAAAGAATAAAATCGCGGTGCCCGTATCGGCTGTAGTACTGCATCAGATGCCACAGGATGGGCTGCTGTCCGACCGGGATCATCGGCTTCGGAATATTCTCGGAATATTCGCGTATCCGCGTTCCAAGACCACCGCAAAACAGAACGACCTTCATGGATTGATTTCCTTTGGGTCAATGACGGTGACTTCCGGGATGGGGACGATGAATTTTCCCCCCCAGTCGCCGATGTGGCGCATCTGCGCAACGATCTCGTGTTTGAGATTCCAAGGCAGGATCAGGACGAGGTCCGGCTTCAGCGCGTCGATCGCATCGATGGAATGAATCGGAATGTGCATGCCGGGCGTGAAGCGGCCAAGTTTGTACGGATTGCGGTCCACGGTGAACTCCAGGAAGTCAGGCCCGATGCCGCAATAGTTGAGCAGCGTGTTCCCCTTGCCCGGCGCTCCATAACCGCAGATCGTCTTACCTTGCTCCTTGGCTTCGATGAGGAAGGCAAGCAGCCGTCGCTTTGTCCGTTTCACCTGCTCGCCAAAAACGGAATAGGTCTCAAGTTTTCGAAAGCCGAGCCCCTCTTCGCGCGCAATCAAATCCGCAACTGCAGCAGTTGGCTGCTGCGTAGACTGTCTGTGCGCGAGATAGACTCTGAGGGAGCCGCCATGGGTCGGCAGTTCCTCGACATCGATGATCTTGAGTTCATGTCGCGCGGCCATTGCTTCAATCGTCAGAAGCGAGAAGTACGAGAAGTGTTCGTGGTAGATCGTATCGAATTGGTTTTCCTCGATGAGCCGCTGCAGGTGCGGAAATTCGAGCGTGACGACGCCTTCCGGTTTCAAGAGGAGACGAATGCCGGCCACGAAGTCGTTGAGATCGGGAACCTGCGCGAGCACATTGTTGCCGGCGATGAGGTCCGCCTGCCCAACGCGCTCGATGAGTTCCTTCGCCAGGCGACCACCGAAGAAGTCGACTTCCGTCGGGACGCCTTTCCGGACGGCGGTCTCAGCAACATTGGCGGCCGGCTCGACGCCGAGGACCGGAACTCCGAACGGCAGGAAGTGCT
>CAYYDL010000212.1:0-4796 GCA_964470545.1 uncultured Hyphomicrobium sp.
ACCTTCTTTTGAAGCCGGCCCTGGGCAATGGCTTGTTGACGACTTCTGGCCGCGAGTGGCGTGTTCAGCGTCGTGCTTTCGCGCCGGCCTTTTCCCCCAGGAACGTTGCATCGTACGCACCAGCGATGTGGCGGGAGGCGCGTGCGCTGAGCGATCGCTGGATGAGCTTGGACGGCAGTATTATCGACGTCTGTGAGCAGATGGCGCGGACGATGCTCGATACGCTCTCGAAGACACTCTTTTCGCGGGGCAACGGGCGCGATCCGGATGAATTTCGGAGCGCCGCGACGCGTTATTTCGAGACCCAAGGTCGAATTGACCCGCTCGATCTTATCGGCGCGCCGGCGTGGCTTCCTCGGATCGGACGGCTGTTGTCGCGTCCGTCGCTCAATTTTTTTCCAAAGGTCGTCGAGGCGATTCTTTCAGAGCGCAGGGGCACGGCACGCTTTTTCAAGAGCGGCGCTGATGGCGATTTTGTCGACATTCTCTTGAACACGCGAGACGAGGAAAGCGGCGATCCCTTATCCGATACTGAAATCGCAGCCAACATCATCACATTCATCGGCGCAGGATTCGAAACGCCGGCGAACGCCCTGAGCTGGACGCTCTATCTGCTGTCGATCGACGAGGAGTGGCGCGAAAAAGTCGAGTGCGAGGCGGATCAGCTACTAAGCGAAGGGATTTCGCCGTCCACCAATACAGAAGAATTCGTCTTCACCCGCGCGCTTATTGAAGAGGCGATGCGGCTCTATCCGCCCGTGGCGATCCTCAGTCGCTCAGCGACGCGTGATCATGCTCTCTGTGGTCACACCATTCGTGAGGGCACCACAGTCATCATCTCGCCCTGGGTTCTGCACCGCCATCGTCTGTTGTGGGACGCGCCAGACTGCTTCGACCCCACGAAGTTCATGCCGGAAAACCGCGGACGCATCCCGCGCTATACGTACATTCCTTTCGGCGCCGGGCCGCGTGTGTGCATCGGCGGCGCTTATGCCATGCAGCAGATGACGGCGACGATCGCGACGATCGTTCGACGATTCCGGCTCGATCTTGCAAACGGACATAAAGTAATGCCGGTCCATCGGGTCACGCTCAGACCGGAAGGCGGCATGAAAATGCGGCTCGCGCGACGGCGCTGAGATCTCGCCGCCGCGGGATCACCGTTATGCGCAGCCCGGGAAACCTTCGGCCGTCATCTTAGCTTCGTATTTCGCGGAGACATCAGCGCCTGGCGTAAGTGTCGGCTTGACGGAGGACCAATCCGCAGGCTTCAGAATGATGAACCATCCGCTCCCATACGGATCCTGATTGGCAATTTGCGGACTTCCAATAAGGTCCTCGTTGACCTGAACCACGGAACCCGCGGCGATTGACTTGGCCGGGCCTACCCACTTGCCGCTTTCCACAGTTGCGCAGCTTTTCCCCGCATCAACCTGGCGGCCAACTTTCTTCGGCGTGAAAGCGACGAGTTGTCCAGCCATCGCCGTGGCGACCATCGTCATGCCAAGCTTCACGTTTCCGTCTGCCTGCTCCTCGAACCAGATGTGGTTATCGACATCATAGAGCAACTGGTCAGGCAGATTGCATCCTTTCACGATAGGCATTGATCACTCCGAAGTTGGTGCAAATGGATGGGGACACATCTCAGGTGTTCTCCTGCAAGGGCTTCGACGAACAGCAGAACTCGCCAAGACCCGCGACCTGCATTTTACCAGAAACGAAAAGGCAAAGATGGCGCGCAACCATGATCATGCGGCGCAGACAATTCGGAAGGTCTTGGAAAGCCGGCTCGCCCAAAACCAAGTTGTAGTGATAGACGATCTCGCGGCACGTCTCCCGACAGGCATTGAAGCTCGGTTCGCCGCGCGAACCCTGACGATGGAGCGCCAGCAAGGCGAAGCCCTCCTTCTTTTCCGTCGTGGGGAACTCGCCGCGGGCGATGATCCAGATTTTGAGAACCTCTTCGCTCAGCTCGAGGAGATCTGTCGCCACGCGCTCAGCCGGATAGCGTTCAACAAGCGCATCCATGGCGTCAATTCGCGCTTCGATCTGCTCAAGCTGCGAAAGATTGCTTTTATTTTGGTTTTCCGCAGAGGTCGAGGACGCGGTCATCATCATGCGAGTCGCTTTTCACGAAGAAGCTCGGAGCTGTCAGAGATGTTCGTATGGATTCCGAGCTTACGCGGGCTTATGCCGAGCGCCAATCCGAGCAGCTGCGTAAAGTACAGCATCTTTACGCGCGTCTTTTTACCGAACCGCTTTTCGGCGCGGATCTGATGCATCTCTAGGCCGGAGTGGCACGTCGGGCATTCCGTAGCGATGACGTCGGCGCCGGACGCCTCGGCCGCCTGCAAGATATTCAGGACGAGCTTCGTCGAAGTATCTGAATCCGAAAGCGTGTGCGCGCCGCCGCAACAAGCTGTCTTGAGCGGGAATTCCACGTTTTCAGCACCTGCCGCAGCCAGCAGATCATCCATGAAATGGGGCCGGTTCGTGCTTTCGCTGCCCGGTCCTTTGTCCTTTTCCGGGAAGATGTGCCGCGGCCTCACATACATACACCCATAGTAGTTCGCCACCTTGAGACCAGCGAGCTTACCCTTCGTGCGTTCCTTCAAGCCCTCTTCGCCGATCGTCTTCTTGATCCAGTCGAGCGCATGTATCGTTTCGGCCTGTCCCGCCTTGTACGGTTCGTGCCCGGCCTTGGCGGAGAGGCGATCCACAGTTTCCTGAGACTTCGGGTCATGCGTCAGATCGTATTCGGCCTTCTTGAGATTGTGATAGCACCCATTGCATGGCGCCATAACCACGTCGGCGCCGTCGAGATTGACTGCATTCGAAAGGACGCGGGAGGATAGATACGTTTGAAGCTTTGGCTCGATGTTCTTGACTTCCATCGCCCCACAGCAATTCCAGTTCGTGACATCCTTCAGGCGCAATCCGAGCGACTTGGCGACCGCGCGCGTAGAGACGTCATATCCGTTACCCGAACCATCAAGAGCGCATCCGGAATAGTACGCGACGTCGCGATACTTCATAATCTTCTCAGTTAGATCGACCATCGGATTCGCTTGCCCTATATCAGTCTCGAATTCCGGCAATGCCGGAGAACGTTCTATTCCGCAGCTTCAAGATGGGGCTGTTTCGCCCGTGAGCGGGAAAGCTTTTCTTTGCGAGCCTCGCCCTCTTCGTAAATGTAGTCTTCGATAGCAGCTCGCGCCTTTTTCCAGCTGCGGGTTCTCGGTTTGAAAACCTGCGCCAATGCTGTCTTCAGTCCCCACTTCACCGGAAGGCGTTTCGCGATCCCCCACATAATGGCGACCAGCCACTCCTGCAAACTCGGCTGCTTCGTCTTGACGAGAAACGAGTGCAAGACCTC
This sequence comes from uncultured Hyphomicrobium sp., assembly GCA_964470545.1. GTDB lineage: Bacteria > Pseudomonadota > Alphaproteobacteria > Rhizobiales > Hyphomicrobiaceae > Hyphomicrobium_B. Next base: position 3,377 of record CAYYDL010000212.1, read on the forward strand.
GGTGTCTTCGATCTTGCCGCGTTCGAAGACTTGCCGGGAAAACTCTTTATCGAAGACGTGCGAAGGCGATTCCGGCGTGTAGCCTTTGTCTTCGAGCCAAAGGGCCGTCGCTTTCATAACGCCCTCCGGCTCGACGCTCCGCGGACAGATATTCGTGCATTTATGGCAGGAGACGCATTGCCAGATGATATCCTTGTCGCGCAGCAGCTCCTGCTCCATGCCCATTCGGATCAGATAGATCCAGTAGCGCGGATTAAAGCGTGGCTCGATGGCATTGATGGTGCATGCGTTGGTGCAAGACCCGCATTGAAAGCAGCGATGGATCTTGTCGCCCCCGGGAAACGCTGCGATTTCCTTCTCCAAGGCCTCGTTATAATCCGGCACGACGCGCGTTTCGATGAAGGTCGACCAATGTCCTGAGACATCGACGCCATCGATCGAAAGCTTGTCGTGAACCTTAAGGTTCTCGGGCCTGATCAGCGATTTTTCGTGGATCGGCATCGTCTCCAAACCTTAATGAATGTGTTTGATCGTTGCGGACGGTTCCGCGACAGCGTCGATGAGTTTGCCACGTGCCACCGCTCGTCCCACACGGTCGAGACCGAGAATACGGCGCGTTTGCTCGAGCGGGTCCGGCGCGCTCGAGAAATCGGAGCGCAGATAGGCTCCTCCCTGGGCGTTGATATAGTCGCCGTAGATCTGGGCGCAGAGGAGATCGACGTACCAGAGCATGTCGCGAAAAATGCCGTTGTCCGCAAGAAACTGGCTGAGTTCCTCGCGCAGGCAGATGAATGTCTCTTGGTTGTCTGGAACGTCGATCAGCATGTGATCAACGTTGTCGCCATACCAGATCTCCCGCAGGACGCCCGTGTTCACCTTGGCGTCCCACATCCAGCGAGTCATGAGCGGATAGAGTTCGGGGTGAACATTGTGGAGCACTTCGGCGGCGAAATCGCGTACGAAGCGCGTCTCTTTTCCGCCAGGAAAATGCTTGCAAAACTGCGCGATGCGCGTGTCGCCGGTGTTCGGAACATGGGCATCCGCCAACAGCTCGATGAGCGCCTTGCGAATGCTTGTCCAGCCTTGCTGTTCGACCAGCGCGCCCACTCGGGTTCGGACCGTCGCCATCAATGGCACGAATTCTTCAAATGCCGACAGCTCCAAGCGTTCAACGGCGCCGGCCGCAAGACGCTCCTGAAATACTTCCGATTTCAATCTCACAGCGGCGGCAAAGCGCTCGACCCCTCCGATATCGTCACACGCGTAAATGAGCGCTTCCACGGCCAAGCGGAGCTTTTCTCCCGAAAGCTCCAGCGTTGGCCGGGCTTCACCCGGCGATCTCGCTACTGTGACGCTTGCCGCCATGCCTTTACTCTGCGGCCTCCTTGGTCAGCTCACGACTTACCGCATAGGCGCTCAT
>CAYYDL010000213.1:0-3658 GCA_964470545.1 uncultured Hyphomicrobium sp.
GCTCGAGGGCGTCGTCGCGGCGGCTCAGGCGCAGGTCGTTTTCACCAAGACCGATGTTGCTCGCGCCCGGAAAATCATCGGCGACGCTCTTTCAGAACGGGAGCTCGATACACGTGCCAACGCATATAATGCTGCTGCCGCCAACCTGAAAAGCGCCGAAGCCGCGCTCAGAACCGCGAAACTGAACCTCGACTGGACCGAGGTGCGCGCACCGGTTTCGGGGCGAGCGGGGCGTCGCGAAATTACCGTCGGCAATCTGGTCGAAGCGGGCCCCAATGCGCCGTTGCTGACCACGATTGTGTCCGTCAATCCGATTTACGCGAGCTTCAACGCCGATGAAAACGTCGTCGCGCGTGCGCTTGCGACGCTATCTCCCGAGGCCAATGCAACGGGCCACATTGAAAAAATTCCTGTCGAGATGTCGACGGCGACGAATGAAGGCACCTGGCGCCGAGGCGTCCTGCAGCTCATCGACAACAAGGTCGATGCGGCGAGCGGCACCGTCCGTGTTCGGGCGACATTCGACAACGGCGATGGCCGACTGATTGCGGGACAGTTCGTGCGCGTCCGCCTCGCACGACCCAACAGCGGTCACGTCCTTGCGATCAGCGAACGGGCCATCGGCACCGACCAGGACAAAAAGTACGTGATGGTCGTCGGCCGGGACAACAAGACGGCCTATCGCGAAGTGAAGCTCGGAGCGATGACAGACAATCTTCGCATCATCACCAAGGGGCTGAACGCGGGAGATCGGGTCATCGTCGCCGGCCTGCAGCATGTGAAGCCGGGCGATGCCGTCGCGCCTGAACCAGTTGCCATGAATGGGCAACCGCTCACCGAGGAGCACGCGGCGGCCGAACTTCCGCAGCAATAAAATTTCCTCGCTAACCTCATCGGACCGCCGATCATGAATATTTCGAAGTTCTTTATTGACCGTCCGATCTTTGCGGGCGTGCTGTCGACGTTGGTCTTTCTCGGCGGCCTCATTTCGCTGCCGGCGATGCCGATCTCGGAATATCCCGAAGTCGTGCCTCCGCAGGTGGTCGTCCGCGCCAACTATCCGGGCGCCAATCCCAAAGTCATCGCGGAGACAGTCGCAACCCCGATCGAAGAGCAGATCAACGGTGTCGAAGGCATGCTCTACATGAGCAGCCAGGCAACGACCGACGGTCTGATGACGCTCACGGTCACGTTCCGGCTGGGCACTGATCCCGACAAGGCACAACAGCTCGTACAGAACCGCGTTGCGCAAGCGGAACCGCGGCTGCCTGAAGATGTCCGCGCGCTCGGCATCACAACGGTCAAAAGCTCGCCCGACCTGACGATGGTCGTGCATCTTCTGTCGCCGAACAATCGCTACGACATGACGTATCTGCGCAACTATGCGGTGATCAACGTCAAGGATCGTTTGGCGCGGATTAACGGCGTCGGAGACGTGCAGCTCTTCGGTTCCGGCGATTATTCGATGCGGATCTGGGTCGATCCCGCAAAGGCCGCAGAGCTCGGTCTTTCGGCAATGGACATCGTCAATGCCGTGCGCGCCGAGAACGTCCAGGCGGCCGTTGGCATCGTCGGCTCGTCACCGTCTCTTCCCAATCTTGATTTCCAGCTTTCGGTGAATGCTCAAGGGCGTCTCGCGACAGAAGAGGAATTCGGCAACATCGTCGTGAAAGCCGGCCCAAACAATCAGGTCACGCGGCTGCGCGATGTGGCGCGCGTCGAGCTTGGCGCGGCGGATTATTCACTCCGTTCGCTTCTCAATAACAAGCAAGCCGTCGCGATTCCGATCTTCCAGGCTCCCGGCTCGAACGCGATTCAGATTTCAGACGATGTCCGCAAGACGATGGCCGAGCTAAAGCAATATATGCCGGAGGGCGTCGATTATCGGATCGTTTACGACCCGACGCAGTTTGTGCGCGCGTCAATCGAGGCCGTGATCCATACGCTGCTCGAAGCGGTGGCGCTTGTCGTTCTGGTCGTTATTCTTTTCTTGCAGACGTGGCGTGCATCGATCATTCCGCTGATCGCCGTTCCGGTCTCGATTATCGGCACGTTTGCGGTAATGCACATCTTTGGGTTCTCGATCAACGCGCTGACGCTGTTCGGGCTGGTGCTCGCCATCGGCATCGTCGTCGACGACGCGATCGTGGTCGTCGAGAACGTCGAGCGCAACATCGAGAACGGGCTTTCCGCGCGGGATGCCAGCATCCAGGCCATGCGCGAAGTTTCGGGACCGATCATCGCAATCGCTCTCGTGCTCGTTGCCGTGTTCGTGCCGCTTGCACTGATTACCGGTCTGACGGGCCAGTTCTACAAGCAGTTCGCCTTGACGATCGCCATATCGACGGTGATTTCGGCGATCAACTCGCTGACGCTCTCCCCTGCGCTGGCGGCTGTTCTGCTGAAAGGCCATGACGAACCGAAAGATTGGCTGACGCGTGCGATGGATTTCGTGTTCGGCTGGTTCTTCCGGCGGTTCAACCGCGTGTTCGGTTGGAGTTCCGACCGCTACAGCGGAGGCGTGAAACGCATCCTCGGGCATAAGGCGATTGCATTCTTCATCTATCTCGTTCTCATTGGCGTGACGGTCGGCCTGTTCAAAGCCGTACCAGGTGGCTTCGTGCCGGGGCAGGACAAGCAGTATCTGGTCGGCTTTGCGCAGCTTCCCGATGGCGCAACGCTCGATCGCACAGAAGACGTCATTCGGAAAATGAGCGACATCACGCTCAAAACACCGGGCGTCGAGAACGCGGTGGAATTCCCCGGCCTGTCGATCAACGGCTTTACGAACAGTTCGAATTCCGGAATCGTGTTCGCCGGCCTGAAATCATTCGACGAGAGGCGCAGTCCGGATCTCAGCGGTCCGGCGATCGCGATGAAGCTCAATCAAGAATATTCGGTGATCAAGGACGCGTTCATCGTCATGTTCCCGCCCCCGCCGGTACAAGGGCTCGGAACGATCGGTGGCTTCAAGCTGCAGGTCGAGGATCGCGCGGGCCTCGGCTACGATGCGCTTACCAAGGCAATGACGGACTTCACGGCTGCTTTATACAAGGCGCCGGAACTTGCTGGCGTCTTCACGTCGTATCAGGTGAACGTGCCGCAGCTTTACGCCGCGATCGACCGGACAAAAGCGCGCCAGCTCGGCGTCGCGGTGCAGGACGTCTTCGACACGATGCAGATCTATCTTGGATCGCTTTACGTCAACGACTTCAACAAATTCGGCCGGACGTACTCAGTGCGCGTTCAGGCGGATGCAAAATATCGCGCACGACCGGAGGACATCGGTCAGTTGAAGGTTCGTTCGAAGACCGGAGAGATGATCCAGCTTTCTGCTCTTCTCGATGTCAAGCAAGTGGCGGGACCGGAGCGCGCGATGCGCTACAACGGTTTCCTGACAGCGGACATTAACGGCGGCGCCGCACCCGGGTATTCGTCTGGCCAAGCGAAAGCCGCGGTCGAGCGCATTGCGGCTCAGGTGCTTCCCAAGGGCATCGGATTCGAATGGACCGACCTTACCTATCAGGAGATTCTCGCGGGCAACTCAGGAATCTGGGTGTTTCCGTTGTCGGTGTTCCTTGTTTTCCTGGTGCTCGCGGCCCAATACGAAAGCCTCGTCTTGCCTTTATCGATCATCATGATCGTGCCGATGGGCCTT
>CAYYDL010000214.1:0-1573 GCA_964470545.1 uncultured Hyphomicrobium sp.
CGAGGCCGACTGGCGGCTCTTCAACACGTTGGTGCGTTTCGATGCGGTTTATCACGGGCACTTCAAGTGCAACTTGCGGCGCATCGTCGATTATCCCAATCTTCAGGGCTATCTCATGGATTTATACCAGCAGCCTGGCATCGCCGCGCTGGTCAATTTCGATCATATCAAACGTCACTATTACATGACTCATGAGGAGATTAACCCCACTCGCATCGTCCCGATCGGCCCCGAGTTGGATCTGACCAAGCCCCACGGTCGGGAACATCTATGACCGCGCTGGCGGACCAAGGCGGCGCGGATTTGCCGTTAGGAAAGAGAGCGATCGCGGTTGAATCCGGCGGAGTTCGATGTCAGCTTGATCGCTTCGAGGACGAGCTATAAATGTAGACGATCTATTTAGCCGTTCTCGGCTGAATATAATTTCGTTACTGAGTATGAAGTCTCTCTTGAAGGAACTGGAACTGGCGCGTGCGCGCGTCGCCGAGCTCGAGCATAAGGCCGAGCAAGAGCGTCGCGAGCTGCTGGCGAGCTTGCCCGAGAAATACGGGTTCGCGTCGTTCGAGGAGTTTGCCGATGCGATACGCGTCGCAGCCGGCCTGAAGCATGCGCATTCCGCCCATATTTCGCCTGAACTCGAGGCGGGAAAAGCAGCGACGCCGTATTGGCGCGAGGCGCCCGAGAGCGAGACGGTTTCGACGACTTTTGTGGCCCAAGGAATCCAAGCTTCACGCTCCGCTCAGGCGTCCTCGCGATCCGGCTCCGAGGACGGTGGCGCAACGGCGGAATCGGGTTCAAATGAAGCGACGCGGGAAACGGGTTCCGCTCTACCGATTTCCGAGTCGTCCATGTCCACCTCCACCTCTACCTCTACGTCTCTCGCCGGTTCGGGAACGGCATCCACGCCGACGCCTGCTGGCGCCCCTGCGGCTGCGAGAGTGTCGACGCCGGCGCCGCGTCCGCTTCCCACGGGCACTTCGCTCTCTGATCCGAGCAACTTTGGCCTCCTTCCGGACGAATCGCTCCTGGACCGCGGTGATAAGTCAGAAGACAATTTCCGCATGCAGCTGAACACGGCCAACATCTTTGCGCAACAGGTTCTACACACCTCGCGCGTGCCGGCCGCGGTCTGGCGGGCGTGGCGCGATTTCGCCCGCAAAGCCGCCGACGTTCTGCGGGGCGGCGTTCCGGTGGGTTAGCGCTGCGGGCGATGTCTCTCTAGGCGAGCCGCTTAAAGATTCGAGTGGAACGCAGGGAGCCAAGTGACGGAACGGGAATCTAATTTAGAAAAACCCCCAACCGTTATGTTAAAATCTCTGAATTCCCTTCGCGGCCAATCGCTCGCAGCCCTCGACGGAGAGATCGGCCGAATCAAAGACGCTCTATTTGATGACCAGCAATGGGGCGTCCGCTATTTAGTGGTGAGCACGGGAGATTGGCTGTCGGGGCGCGACGTGCTGATTTCGCCGCGCTCGATCGAAGTCCCTGGGCCAGGCCAGACTCACTTGAACGTCCGGCTGACGCGCGAACAGGTCCAGAACAGTCCAGATGTGGATTTTGAGCGGCCGATTCC
>CAYYDL010000215.1:0-4296 GCA_964470545.1 uncultured Hyphomicrobium sp.
CTTGGCGAATTGATCTTCGAGCGCTTTATCCGCCTCGGCCGATCCCGATTTACACACGTTGGCGACAGCGTCCGGCAACGGCTTCGCTGCGGCCTTCAACGCATCGATATGCGGGACGATGTATTGCTCGATCGCCGCCCGCACCATTGCGGCGTGGCTGATCGGCGCTGGCGGAAGATCGGCGCCGACGGCCTGAGCGGCCAATGCAAACGCTGCGAACCCGAGAAGCATCACTCTGCGTACCATCACAACCCATTCACATAATCGGCGAGACGCTTCTTGTCGTCAGCCGCCAGAGCCTCGAACCGAATCCGGCTCCCTTCAGCCTCGCCATAATGCCGTTCCACGGCTTCCTCAACCGTCGCCGCCGAGCCGTCGTGAAGATAACGACGCTTCCCGGGCGTCAAATGGCCGTTGATCAGCGGCGCCGTCCGCCATTCAGAAGACCTCACCCCCGGCTCCCCGACGCCGCCATCGAGCAACGGACCCATGTCGTGAAGCAGGAGATCGGTGAAGGCTGGAATTTGCCCCCCCTCGCGCGTCTTGAGTTTCGGCACATGGCAGTCTGCACATCCGGTCGACGCAAACAACGCCGACGCTTCATCAGCGGGCCGCGCATGCAGCGTCTTGAGATAGCTCGCAACCACACCGATCATCGCAGACGACAGTTCGCGGTTCTCGAAGGAGGAACTCTCGCCATTGGGAAGTGCGAGACAGGCCGTTTCGAGCTTCGTGCAGTCGCCGTAGGGCAGCGGAAATTCCGGGCTCGACATGCCGATATCGAACGCAAACGCGTGTGCAACCTGCTCTTTGAGCGAAGTATGCGCCGCTTTCCAGCCGTAACGACCGATGCCGCTCGGCGTCACGTTCGCCCGGCCCTTGATCGGCCCGCCATCGCGCGCATTGGATGCCGCTCGCGCTAAAATTTCCTCGTCCGGTACGTCATCGAAGGCGGCTTTCCCGTACAGCGGGGGCGCAAGGCGCGCTTCAGCATGAAACCCCCTCGAAATCGGTGGCCCCGCCAAGTTGTATTTGAACTCCGGCAGAAAGCGCACGTCGCCTTCGGGCATCAGTCCCGGTACCGCATTCGTCTGCAATTCGAGTCCGTAATAAGGGTCGGTCTCGCCAGCCGCATTGCCGAAACGCACGACCGCGCCTGCGATCTCGGCCGAACCGTTATCGCGCGTCACGACATGGGCACCGTCACCTCGCGCGTGGCAGCCCGTGCAGGAACGTGCAACAAAGAGCGGGCCCAGCCCGTCCGTCCCATTGGTCGAAGACGGCGCCGGGATCCAATGTCGCTCGAACAGCGCTTTCCCCATGGCGGCGTCAAGCGGATCGCTTTTAACGCCGCGTGACCCGAAGCCGGCGAGAAGCGATAGTACGAGAAACATAAGCAGCGTACGCGTCACACCACCTCGATGTAGCCCATCATGCCCGCTTCTTGATGTTCGAGGATATGGCAATGGAACATCCATTTTCCGGGTAGGCCCGCAACGAGCCCGACCTGAATGCGCTCGTTCGGAATGAGCAGTACCGTATCGCAGCGAAAGCGCGGAAGGCGCCGCTTGCTCGAATTCAATACCTCGAACGTGTGGCCGTGAATATGGATCGGATGCGACCGCGGCGTCGTGTTGTCGAGCTCGAAGATATAGCTTTGCCCGGATTTGAGCGTCGCAAGGGGCGGCCCAAGGTTCTGGTGGTCGTGTCCAGGCCACGCCTGCTTGTTGATGGCCCAGAACGTCCGTATATCAAGGCACAGCGGCCCGAGTTGAATTCCCGGGCCTGCATCGAGTGCCGCGACCGCTGCGCCGGTCGGCGTCGCAGAGAACTCGAACGGAATGACCTGTGCGTTCGCCTCGTCGAGCTTCGGAAACGGCATGACCTTGAGCGGCGCAGGGTCGAAGCCCCCCGTCTGCTTCGGCGGCCCCTCGGATTTGAATTCCGCGAGCACGAACGGTTGCGCCGAAAAATAATCGTAAAGCTTCACGGACTTTCCCGGCGCTGCAGTGCGGAGCAGAATATCGACCCGCATCGCTGTACCCATACGCCACGATTCGAATGTCATCGGCGGCAGACCGTTGCCATCGACGGCAATGATCGCCGCTTCCGCTTCTTCGAATCCGATTTCGGAGATGCGCATCGGATCGAGATTGTAGAACCGGATACGGATGTTTGCCGACGACGGAACCGTGATGACCGGCGATGTCGCTCCGTTGACTGAACGGATTGTTCCTGGCGTGCCCCCTTTCGCGGCGCCTTCGTCTGTCGAGAAGGGTAGGAACTTGCCATCGGGCCCGATGCGCCAATCCTTCATCAGCAGCACGTATTCCGCGTCGGGCGCTTCGATCTGGTCCCCCTCGACGATCAGCGCACCAATCAGCCCCCGACCGAAATGTTCCGTCGAATTGCAGTGCGTGTGAAAGAAGAACGAGCCGGTGTCTGGCGGCACGAACGAATAATGCCCTTTCCCACCCGGAGCGATCGGCTGCTGCGTGAGATAGGGAACGCCATCCTGCGTGTTGGGAATCCGCAGTCCATGCCAGTGGATCGACGCAACCTCTCCCTCGCGCGGTAAGTCGTTCTTGAAAACCGTGTCCAGCCGCTCGCCGAGCTTTACGCGCACGATCGGGAAGGTCGTTCCGGCCTGGAAGGTCCAGAGCGGCAGCGTCTTGCCATCGAAGCAAGGCAGCGCCGTCGGCCGCTCCGCGAGATCGAGCGCAAGCGATTTGACGCCGTGCGCGATCGGTTGTGCCAACACCTCACGGGCCTGAACTTTATGACCGACGGCTAGAAAACCCGCCGCTCCGCTTCCTGCGAAGGCAGCACCTCCGATCAGGACGTCGCGGCGCCTCAGCATGCGAGAACCTCGTGCGAATGCTTCATTAGCTCGCTTACGACGGAGTCGACCTACTTCGCCTTTGCGACCTTGTCGGGGTCATCCAGACTGTCAGATCCTTCGATCTTGACCTTGAGGTTCAGCGCCGCGACGACCGCTTCGATTGCCCGCGCTTGTGCGACGAGCGCGTCGACAGCATCGAGGATCATCTTGTTACCGACGTCGTTGCCTGCTGCCAGCATCTGATCATAAGCCATTTCGCCGGAATCGGCCTTGACTTTGATCGCCTTGATTTTCTCAAGCGTCACAGCCATCGCATCATCGACTCGCTTCGCCGCCTCCGGCGCCTTCTCTCGCGCAAGCTCCGCGATGCTGGCGCCGCTGACCGGAGTCACGCCGTCATACTTTCCGTTCCAGATCTCCATCATCCCGACCTGGTCGTAGTAGTGGCTGTTTTGCGTGTTGTCGGAAAAGCAGTCGTGCTCTTCCTCGGGATCGTGCAGCAGCACGCCGAGCTTCATGCGTTCTCCCGCGAGTTCTCCATAAGAGAGCGAGCCGAGACCGGTTAAAATCGTCGAGAGCTGCATGTTCTCATCTTCGCCAGCCAGCGCCTTGCGCGCTGCGCCGTCGGGCTTCCAGTCGCTCACCATCTCGGTGAGATCGTCAACGAGCAGGCCCGAGGCTGCCTTCAGGTAATCGCGGCGGCGATCGCAGTTTCCGTGTGTGCAGTTCTTGAGATCATAATCGCTCGCCGGACGTTCCCCCGCGCCAGGACCCGTCCCGTGGAGATCCTGCCCCCAGAGCAGAAATTCGATTGCGTGGTAGCCCGTGCCGACGTTCGTCTCGACATCGAGCGCGCTGTTGAGCTTGCCGATGACGGTCTTGTCGATCTTGGTGGCGTCGAGAATCTTCGGTCCCAGTCGAATTTTCTTATTCGCGATAATGTTCGCCGTGTAGAGCGGGTTCTCTTCCTTGGTATCGCCGTAGCTCGCTTTGTCGACGTAATCGATCAAACCTTCGTCGAGCGGCCACGAATTGACGTCGCCCTCCCAGTCATCGACGATCTTGTTGCCGAAGCGGAACCCTTCGGTCTGCATGTAAGGAACGCGAGAGGCTTTCCATGCGTCGCGTGCCGTCGCCAGCGTTTCGGTGCTTGGTGCAGCAAGGAAAGCGTCAATCGCCTTATCAAGATCTTTGGCCTTTACGAGAGCATCGGAGTACATCGCCTCCGCGAGGTCTCCGTAATTCTTCATGATGTCCTTCGTTGCAGGCGGCGCGGCGAAAGCCGAGCCGGCTCCTACTGACGCCGCGAACTGCATTGCGCAGGCAAAAGCAAACGCCTTTTTCGACATCCTGGCTCTCCGTAGGAAAATCCCTTTCGACGCTCCGCAAGGCACCTTGAATGCGAACGCCAAACCCCTATTATTTACCGTGTAGGTATAGAATGCCGCGCATCC
>CAYYDL010000216.1:0-3024 GCA_964470545.1 uncultured Hyphomicrobium sp.
CTACAGTTCCTGTGTTCATGTCGATCTGAGCGGTAGAGCGGGCGGCAACCTTGAACGACGAACAGGACGAGGATGCAATGCATGACGGTGGCGCCGCATCGCGGTCGCGCCGCGTGTCATTGGTTGGGGATAGCGTTGACAGTTATGACCTGTTTTCCGGAAAGCGGGAGATAACGATCGTCCATGGCCGCGATCGTTATCGCCTTCGCCTGACGGCCCAGAACAAACTGATATTGACAAAATGAAGGGCTTCGTAGTGCGTCGTTCCGATAGATATGATGAGAACCACCGCTTTGCAGTGGTGCTTGTAGCGTTGCTTGCCGGCTTACTTTGCTGGCAGCCAGCAAAGGCAGGAACGGACACCAGTCGCATCGTGTCCATCGGCGGTGCCGTCACCGAGATCCTGTATGACCTGGGACAGGACAAGAAAATCGTAGGCGTCGATACGACCAGCCTCTATCCACCCCGCGCCGCGAGGGAGAAGCCGAGCGTCGGTTACATGCGGCAATTGTCGCCAGAAGGCGTTCTCGGGCTGAGGCCGAGCCTGATTATTGCGGCCGAAGGCGCCGGCCCGAAGGAGACGATCGCGGTTTTGCAGGCGGCCAAAGTGCCATTCCGCCTCGTGCCGGACGAATTTTCGGGGCCCGGCATCGTCAAGAAGATTCATGATGTCGCCGGGATCGTCGGCGCGGCGTCACGCGGGGAATGCCTCGCGCGGAGAGTCTCGGCCGACCTGGACGCTCTGTCTCGGATCAAGGCCAGCACGAACACGACGCAACGCAAGCGCGTCTTGTTTGTCTTATCTTTCGTCAATGGCCGCACGATGGTGGCGGGGCGCGGCACGGCGGCGGACGGCATCATCCGCATGGCGGGCGGCGTCAACGCGATTTCGGAGTTCGAAGGGTACAGGCCGGTGAGCGACGAGGCAATCGTCGCGGCAAAGCCGGACGTTGTCCTGACGATGCAGCGTGAGGGCACTGTGATAACGGCCGATAGTCTGTTCGCCCAGGCGGCCTTTGCGGCGACGCCAGCTGCCGGGAAGCGCAGCTTCATCGCGATGGAAGGGCTTTACCTGCTCGGCTTCGGCCCACGCACCGCGCGGGCCGCACGCGATCTTGCGGTTGCGTTATATCCCCAACTGACCGCCCAGAAGCTGCCGTCCGAAAGTCCATCGGCGTTGCCGCAGGCCTGCACGGAGTGACGCGATGGTCGCCTCCGCTCCCTCCGTTGGACGGAGGCAACGTCAAAGCCAGGTGGCGCGTGAGGTCATGGTGTTTGGCGGCCTGCTTCTCGCGCTTTTAGCCGTCGTAACGGTGGCGACGGGAATCGGTGCGGCAGGCATTCCGTTGCGACGCTTGCCATCGGCGCTAGGGTTTGGTGACGTCGTCAATGCGGCGGACACTGCGCGCGATCAATTGATCTTGTGGACGATACGCCTGCCGCGCATCGCGATGGCAGGTATCGTTGGTGGTCTGCTTGCCGGCAGCGGCGCGATCATGCAGGGGCTTTTCCGCAATCCGCTGGCTGACCCGGCACTCGTCGGCGTCGCCAGTGGCGGCGCGCTCGCGGCGGCCGTAGTGATTGTCATCGGCGGCCAGGTGTTGGCGGGCATCACGGTGCCGTCCGAAATCCTACCGGTGGCCGCATTCACGGGATCTCTTTTAGCGACGGTCATTCTGCGAGCCATCGCTACGCGCGAAGGCCGTACGACGGTCACCATCTTTCTGCTGGGCGGCCTTGCCATCGCCGCGATGGCGAACGCGGCGCTCGGTCTTTTGGTCTTTGCCGCCGATGACCGGCAGCTACGGGACATCACCTTCTGGATGCTCGGCTCTCTTGGCGGGGCGACCTGGACCAAAGCCGCTGTATTGGCACCATTCCTCATAGCGTTCGTATTCCTCATCCCAGTCGTCTCCCGCGGACTCGATCTCATGGCGCTGGGCGAAGCAGAAGCATTCCATTCGGGCGTGGAAGTCGAACGCCTGAAACGCCTATCGATCGTACTGATTTCGGCCATGACAGGCGCCGCTGTCGCCTTCGCCGGAGTCATCGGCTTCGTCGGTATTGTCGTGCCGCACGTTGTGAGATTGTCAATCGGACCGGGTCATCGGCACCTTTTGCCCGCTTCGGTGCTTTCCGGCGCGCTGCTGCTGCTCGCCGCGGATACCGTGGCGCGCGTCATCGCGGCACCCGCCGAAGTGCCGGTTGGCATCATCACGGCTATCGTGGGTGCGCCATTCTTCCTCGGTCTTTTGTTGAGGCAACGGCGAGGCGTCAGCGGACTATGACGACGATCGTCGAAGCCCGGGACCTGTCAATCAGATCAGAGGGAAAGACACTGGTGGACTGCGTGTCGCTTGCGATCGAAGCGGGGCAAACCGTGTCCCTGGTCGGACCAAACGGTGCGGGCAAATCGACTCTGCTGCGCGCACTGTCCGGTGAATTGCCGATCCGTACGGGCGCTGCATTGCTCAAGGGTCGCCCATTGCGGAGCTATCCTGCACGAGAGCTCGCCTATCACCGTGCTGCAATGTCCCAAAGCGTCACGGTCGGTTTTCCTTTTACCGTTGCCGAGGTGGTTGCCATGGGGGCAGACGACCGACTTCGCGGCAGGATCAATGATTTGGTCGACGCAGCACTCGACGAGGTGAACCTCGTCGAGCTCCGTGAGCGCCCCATCACGACATTGTCCGGCGGCGAGCAGCAACGTGCGCATTTTGCACGTATTCTGGTCCAGCTCGAGGTCGGCGAGAAACTGCACGGCCCCGGCCTGCTGTTGCTTGACGAGCCGACGTCAAGTCTCGACCTGCGACACCAGATCGACCTAGTGGCTGCGGTTCGGCGTCGCGCCGAGTGTGGCACGACGGTTGTCTCAGTCGTGCACGACCTCAATCTTGCCACCCTTATGGCGCGGCGCGTCATCGTCCTCAATCGCGGTCGGATCGCTGCCGATGGACCTGCTCGGTCGACCCTGACGGAGTCGATCATGCAATCTGTGTTTGGAGTGTCAAATTCCCTATGCCG
>CAYYDL010000217.1:0-2118 GCA_964470545.1 uncultured Hyphomicrobium sp.
AGCGTATTCCAGTGCATCGAGAGACAGCTGCGTTTCAACGGCGGTCAAGTCGTCCTGGCTGTAATCGCCGGAGCCGGAAGGCTTCAGCTCGGGAATTTTATAGTCGGCTGAGCGAAGTCCCCAGCTGTCTGCGTCGTTGAGAGCCGTGATGAGGTTCTTGGCTTCGGGCAACAAGCCGTGTTTGTCGACCCAAAGGGCGGAACCGGCACGCTCGGTGTAAAATTGAACCAGTGCCTGGCGGTCGTCCGCGTTGGTACCTGCAAGCAACTTCTTGGCGTTGTCCTGGATGAAGCTTGCGACCGGCAGATAGACGAGATGATCGTCGGCGACGACTTTCGCAGCGGGAGCCGCTGTTGCTGCATCGGCGGCCGGAGCCGACGGGGCCGGCGTCTCCGAAGGCGTCGTTTCAGATGCTGGTTGTGACGCAGCTGGCGCATCCGCGGCGGCAGCTGGCTGTGCGGTGTCCGGCTGCTGCTGTGTGGCATTCGCCGCCGGTTGGCGCTGCATCGCCGTTTCCGAGGTGTCGGCCGGGAGCGCGGGCCCTGGTGCGCGCGTTGCTTCGTCAGACTGATCATTGACCGGGTCGAGCGCAAAAGCCGCTGGAGCCCCACCGGCCGTCAGCAAGAGGCTGACAGCCAGAACTTTCGCAACGCGCATACGGAAAACCACCTCTTAAAATCCCCGGCGATAGATATGCGCCAGCATTTCGTCTGACCAGCCACATCACGGGATATGGCTGTATTGCACGCCGCTGTGGCGAAACTGTTGCTGTCGTGCGCCCAAAGAATGCGCAGTGACCCAAAAACAGCACGCACATCGCGCGCCGGCTGGAGCGCTTCCATCCAACACCATAGAAACAGGAAAGTTTCAATTTGATTGCAGTGCGGCGGATTTTGCGACGGTCTATCAGAAATGCAAAAGCCCCGGATGCAGCCGGGGCTTTTGCGTTCGAGGGCGAAGGGGCTCGCTCTCGGCATCCGATCGGGCCGTCTGAGAGACCCGACGGAATGCAATTTCTTCTGCTCGTGTGCTTTCAAGTCGCACGAGACTTTAGAGAGGGAGTTGCGTGCACGCGTTCAGGCGCTCGCCTTCCGCGTGCAAGCCGAGACATTTTCGTGAATTTGAATCGCGGATTTAGTTGGTGCGCGGCTCGAGGCCGTACTCCTGCATTTTCCGATAGAGCGTCGAGCGGCCGATATTGAGGCGCTTGGCGACTTCCGTCATGTGGCCGCGGTAACGGCCGAGCGCCAAGCGGATCATGTCGGCTTCAATCGCTTCGAGGGACCGGATCTCTCCGTCTTCCGCGACGGCCTGGATGCCGAGCGTGCTCCCCAACGTCGAAGACTTCATCTCGACCGTGTGGGGCACCGTGTTCTCTGCGCCGAGAAGCGCAGGTCCGGTATAGGCTTGCGGCTTCTGGACGATCGAGGGCGCTGCCGGAATTTCCGTCTCGAAGCCCTCGACATGGGCGGCGATCTGCGGGAATTCCGAAACGGTCAGTTCCGGGCCGTCAGCGAGAACGACTGCGCGGAAAACCGCGTTTTCGAGCTGGCGCACGTTGCCGGGCCATGAATAGGCCTGCAAGAGCCGCATAGCACGGTCGGAGATTGTCGCGACACGCTTGCCTTCCTCGGCGGCGAAACGAGCGAGGAAATGGCGCGCAAGCTCGGGAATGTCTTCGACGCGTTCGCGCAATGGCGGCACGAAGATCGGAAAGACATTGAGGCGATAGTAGAGGTCTTCGCGGAACTTGCCGTCCTTGACCTGCTGGATCATGTCGCGGTTCGTCGCCGAGATGAGGCGGAAGTTGACTTTCACCGGGCGCTTGGCGCCGACGGGATCGATCTCACCTTCCTGAAGCGCCCGGAGCAACTTGACCTGGGCTTCCAGCGGCAGCTCGCCGACCTCGTCGAGAAAAAGGGTGCCCCCGTCTGCCTCCTGGAATTTGCCAATGCGCTTGTCGACGGCGCCCGTGAACGATCCTTTCTCATGACCGAACAAAATGCTTTCGATCAGGTTCTCAGGGATCGCCCCGCAGTTGACGGTGATGAAGGGGCGGCCGACCCGGTCGCTCTCGCCTTGAATGGCGCGGGCGATCAGTTCTTTGCCGACTCCGCT
>CAYYDL010000218.1:0-1970 GCA_964470545.1 uncultured Hyphomicrobium sp.
GGTCGATCATCCCGGTTTTCATGCTCATGAGTGTTAGCGGATGGCTTCAAATACGCGTTATCCTTCCGACCGCGGATTGGCAATATCGCCGGAGCAAAATTGGATCGACAGGACGAATTCCGCGGCCGTTTAGGTGTTTCCGGGAATCGCGGAAGCCTCTTTTGATTTCCATCTGGAAACCCGCGCCTTGAGTCCTTCAAGCAGCAGGTAAATCACAGGCGTCGTGTAGAGCGTCAAAATCTGGGAGACGACGAGGCCGCCAATGATCGTGATGCCAAGTGGCCGCCGCAGCTCGGAGCCCGGGCCGATCGCGACGGCGAGAGGAATGGCGCCGAGGATGGCCGCGAGTGTCGTCATCAGGATCGGCCGGAACCGTTGCAGGCAGGCATCATAGATTGCATCGTGCGGCGACAGGCCGTGCTCGCGCTCCGCGTTGATGGCAAAGTCAACCAGCATGATGCCGTTCTTCTTCACGATGCCGATCAGCAGGATGACGCCGATCAGGGCGATGATAGACAGATCCATTCTCGCCATTTCGAGGGCGAGCAGGGCGCCGAGACCCGCGGACGGCAAGGTCGAAATGATCGTCAGCGGATGTGCGAGGCTCTCATATAGCACGCCCAGCACGATATAGATCGAAAGCAGCGCAGCAAGGATCAGCAGCGTCTGCTCCCGCGCCTGCTCCTGAAACGCCTTGGCATCGCCTGCGGGCTCGGCACGGATCGATTCCGGCATATGCAAGTTCTGGAGAGCGGCATCGATGGCCCGAAGACTCGTATCCATGCTGACGCCAGGCCTCAGGCTGTAGTTGATCGTCACTGCCGGAAACGGCCCCTGATGGTTGACGACGAGCGGGGCGATACCCTGCGTCAGCGTCACGAGGCTCGAAAGCGGCACCTGTCGCGTTCCGTCGAGCGTTGGAACGTAGATCCGCGACAGATCCTTAGGCTGCCCTTGCAGTTTCGGATCGACCTCCAGAACGACTTTGTATTGGTTGCGGTCTCCGTAGATTGTCGAGAACTGCGTTTGCGAGAACGCATTCGAGAGCGCATTGTCGATATCGAGGACGGCAACGTTGAGCTTCGATGCCACGTCGCGATTGATATTCGCGTTGAGTTGAAGCCCTCCGGCTTCGCGGTCGGTGCTGACATCTACGACGCCCGGAATGGCGCGAACAGCTGCCAGCGCTTTCGGCACCCATTCATAGAGATCCTCGGCGTTCAGCGACCAGAGCGTATATTGATAATCGGCCTTGCCGGAACGCGCGCCCGTCCGGATATCCCGCGAAGGCATCAGGCGCGTCGCGAGCCCAACGATTTTCCCAAGAGGCTTCCGGAGCCGGTCGATGACTTCTGCTGTCGGGACTTCGCCGCGCTCGTTGAGCGGCTTCAGACTGATGAACATCCGGCCAAGATTCTGCGTCGGATTGAAGCCGCCCGCTCCCATGGACGAGCCGACGTTGTCGACAGCCGGATCGGCAAGAACGACTTTCAGAGCCTGGTCCTGAAGGCGCTTCATTTCGGCGAACGAGACGTCTGCGTTGGCTTCGGTCGACGCGAGGATGAGGCCGGTGTCATCCTCCGGCAGATAGCCCTTTGGCAGCACGGCATAGAAGTGCACCGTGAGGACGATCGTCGCGACGAAAACGGCCAGCATGACGAGCTGATTGCGCAGGGCGATCCGCAGCGTGAAAGCGTAGGCGCGGACGATCGTCGCGAGAGCGCCTTCAAAGATGCGGTCGGCGAGATTGCGATGCTCTTCGGCGCCCGCTTTGATGAAATGTGCGCAGATCATCGGCGTGACGGTCAGCGAGACGATCGCCGAGATAACGATCGCAAATGTCAGCGTCATTGCGAATTCATGAAGAAGCCGCCCCGCGATTCCGGTCATGAAGAGGACGGGTATGAACGCGGCAATCAGCGATATCGAAATCGATATGACCGTAAATCCGATCTGCCGCGAACCTTCGA
>CAYYDL010000219.1:0-11527 GCA_964470545.1 uncultured Hyphomicrobium sp.
TCGGCGACGTCTTTGATCGTGAAGTCGAACTCGTTGCGGGCAACGAAATCGACGATCGGCGCATCCACCAAGCTCTCGTTGGATTGCACCGCGACCTTGGCGCCGATCAACCCAACCTTGAGATTCGGGTTGGTCGCCTTCATCGCCTCGATGACTTTGACGTCTGAATCGAACGACGGCGTCGAGGTGTGCAGCACCGCTAGATCGTAATCGCGAACTTGGCTGAGCACGTCCTGAAGACTTGTGCGGTGAGGCGGCGCGTCGATCAGCTTGGAGTTCTCGACGAGCGCGGCGGGCTGCGCCAGCCAGGTCGGGTACCAGAACGACTGGATTTCACGCCGCGCCTGATAACGCGAACCCGCGCCACCATCGAATCCATCGAACGAAGGGGCCTGCAGGAAGAGTGTGCGCATCTTGGCGCCTTTCATATCGGCGTGACGGTCCCATCCGAGCCGACGCTATAGCGACGGCCTCTCCAGTTGACGGCTCCAGGCACGAAGCTTGCGACGAATACTGCGAAGCTCAACAAATCCCTCAGCGGACTTAGCCACCACGAGCTCTTGCCCCCACCCGGCAACCACTCAACTTGTATCGGAACGCAAAGGCGGCAGGCAAGCGTCACCAGCAGGATCATCCACGCTATGGCGCTGAAGCCACTCAGAGGCAGCGCGGCCAGTGCAAAAGGCAACGGATGCGTCACGATGGAGCCGGCATATCCAACGGGATCGACGAGGCGAATCGTTCTCGCCCAGCGAAGTTCGTGCGCCAAAAGCGCGCCGAATGAGTCTTCCGCGAATGTGTGCCCCACCGTGAACGGTGCGATTGCAACCTTGAGACCTAGGCGCCGGACGGCATCACCCATCGCATAGTCATCGGCGAGAGTATTAGCGAAGGCTGCAAAGCCGCCGATTCGCTCAAGCGTGTCCCTTCTGAGCGCGATGGTCGATCCGAAGCACGGTTTCGCAAGTCCAAAAGCGACGCCGACGAGCACGCTGGGCAGAAAATGCTGGTCGACCGCTGCCGCCGCCATCCGAGACCAGAAGCCGGTGAGCGCTGAGCCGCGATAGAGACACGTCACCAGCCCAACTCGGGGTTGCTGTAGTTGGGCGACGATACCACGAACATAATTCGGGCCGACCCGAATGTCGCTGTCGCTGAGGATGATAACATCGTATTTTGCGCGCGGAAACACATTGAGAATATTGCCAATTTTTGGGTTTCCGTCGGTTGTTCGCGGAGCGACGACAAGCTCTACATCGCAGGCGCGGCCCCGCCGGAGACCGCGCACGACGGGAATGGCTTTGTCCGCTGGGTCTTGCACGCCGCAAAGCATCTGCAAGTCCGCAGGATAATCCTGGTCGCAGAAAGATGCGAGGCTCGCGCTAAGACCGGGTTCGGCACCATAAAGCGGCTTCAGAAGCGTGACATCTTCTGCCGCATTCGAAAGGGACTTGGGCTGTCGGGCAAATCGTGCGACCAGAAAGGACGCTAAGAGGGCGTAGATGCTTCCGATTGTGGCAACGAGGGTGCATACAAGCCACAGACAAGACGTCATTCGGACGTTACTTTCTGGTTTGAGTTGGGGGCAAGCCTGTCGGCAACGGCGCAGAGGCTAGCGCCTCGCGTGGAGTTGCGATAGATCTGGAATTGCTCGGCTGTGGGGCCGAGCAGGGGGAATATCGGGACGTGAGAGTGAGAGCCATCCTGAATTGGGTCGGCTGCATCTTGGCCGGTGCAGGCCTCTCAGCGTGCGCCAGCACTTCTCCTCCTGCGTTGACGCCGCAGCATCTTGCAGCGACGGAGGATGAATCGACCCCGAAGCCCGTCACCGATCCCAACGAAAAATTCAATCGTTCGGTCTTTGACAGCAATCAGCAATTCAATCACGACGTTCTCTATCCGGCGGCCGAGGCCTATAACCAGAACGTTCCAGAGGGCGTCCGCGATCGCATCGACGCATTCACCACAAATCTCTCCGAGCCGATGACGTTCGCGAACGATATCCTGCAGCTCCGCCTGCAGGCGGCGGCCACGACTTTCGGCCGCTTCGCGGTCAACTCGACGATTGGACTCGGCGGGTTGTTCGACGTCGCCGCCGAACAGGGCTTGGCGCACCAGTCCGGGGATTTCGGTCAGACGATGTATGTCTGGGGTTACCGTGACAGCGCTTATCTGGTGCTTCCGGTGCTTGGCCCGACAACCTATCGCGATGCGATCGGCAGCGGCGTCGAGTTCGCTGCGAGCTTACCGGCAGCCGCGCTCATTCCGACGAGATACGCGACGCTCGCGAGCCAAGTCGATCTTGCCGGAACGGTAACGAGCCCGCTTTCAAACCTCAGCAAAGCTGAGGACATGAAGACGCTCGAGGATAGCTCCATTGATTTCTATTCGATGCTTAAGAGCGTCAGCCAGCAGAAGCGTCAGGCAGAGCTACAGGAGGCGCTGAACACAAGTGCCCTGACCAGCACTCCGCCACCTCGTGATCCCGACGCGATTGAACCGCAGACGGAACTTGTCTCGTCGCCGATGATGCTCGAAAGGCGCCATATCACCGAGGTGCCAAAGATGACGCGCACGGCCGATCGCGGTTCGATCGTCGTCGTCGGACCGCCCAAGTCGGTCGACTTGCAGCCGTCACCCGCAGAAGAGCAAATGTCTCCAGCAGAGGAGCAGCCCTCTCCCGCTGAAGAGCAAAAGTCCCCCGCCGAAGAGTAAGCGCGGGCAAGCCCCCACCGACAACAGTTTCCTCGTCGCTGCGCTACCGGCCCGGTTAGAAGGGTGCTGCGTGCTGCGGCTCGCTTCGGCAAAACAAATGGGCGCCAACCAGTGATGGGTTGACGCCCGCATCCTTCCAAATGTTCAGCGCTGCCTCAGCTGCCCGAGAGAAGTTTGTCGCCCTGCTTCTTCAGCGAGGCAATAAGCGCATCGGGACCGCCTGATTTTAGAATTGTGGAGAACTCCGCCCGGCGGCTCGCCAGTTCGCTGATCGTGCCATCGAGATAAACGTCGACAATTTTCCAGTCGGGCCCTGTTTTCCGCATTAGATAATTGATTGCGACCGGCTTCCCGTTGCTTTGAATGATTTGGGTTTTGACCATTTTGTCGGCCGTTCCGCGGTTGGAAATGTCGACGATTTGGAAGCTCTCACCCGAGAACCCGTCGAAGCGCTTCGCATAGGTCGCAATCATCATGCGACGGAAGCCGTTGATCACCGCGGCTTGCTGATCAGGCTGCAGCGACGCCCAGCTTTGTCCAACGGCCAGCCGCGCCATGAGAGGCGTATCATAAGTCTTCGAAAGAACCGGACTGAGCGCGTCATAGCGGCCCTGAACGCCCAATGATTGGGCCTGCTTCATCGTGCTGAGGAGCGTTGCATTGAGGCTGTTGATCGTGGGAGCCGGCCCTTCGGCGGCCTGCGCCAACGCAAGCGGTCCCGCCGCTGTTGAAACCATAAAAAAGGCCGCGATCACCGCGCCAAACGCCTGCAATTTCCTGCTTAGGATCATTGCCCCTCCTTGATTGTTCGAATAAATCCGTCCCCGCCGCTATCAGCGTCTCGGCCAAACCGGTCCTAGGCAGGCACAATGGCGGTATTTAGCCGAGCCTGTCTCGCATTTGTGAGGCTTGGCTGCAACACATCCCCGCAGAGTCCATTCTAGATCGCATGTTCCATTTTTTGCGCCGTGTCATAGGTTCATAATTTGGTGGCGGGAGCGCCGCGAGCGGCAGTTGGGGGATTTTGGTCAATGGATGCACGAGTGACGCGACCATCCAAGACGCCGCTTTTGGATCACGTCGATACGCCAGAGGATTTGCGGCAGTTGGCGGAAAGCGAGCTTCCGCAAGTCGCCGCTGAGCTGCGCACGGAGCTGATCGACGCCGTATCGCAAACGGGCGGCCATCTCGGCGCAGGCCTGGGTGTCGTCGAATTGACGGTGGCCCTGCACTATCTTTTCGATACGCCACGCGATCGGCTCATCTGGGATGTCAGCCACCAATCCTATCCGCACAAGATTTTGACCGGTCGCCGCAATCGGATCCGCACGCTGCGTCAGCCCGGGGGCCTTTCGGGTTTCACGAAGCGCACTGAAAGCGAATACGATCCCTTCGGCGCCGCCCATTCGTCGACCTCAATCTCGGCTGGTCTCGGCATGGCTGTCGCGCGCGACATGTCGGGCGGCTCGAACAACGTCGTTTGCGTTATCGGTGACGGCGCAATGAGCGCGGGCATGGCCTACGAGGCGATGAACAACGCAGGCGCGCGCAGCGAGCGGTTAATCGTCATTTTGAACGACAACGACATGTCGATCGCGCCGCCGACCGGCGCGCTGTCGTCCTATCTCGCACGCCTCACATCGAGCGACTCCTATCTCTATGTCCGGGACCTCGCAAAACAGTTTGCGAAACGGCTGCCGAAAAGCTGGGAACAGCGTGCCGCCCGGGTTGAGGAATATACGCGACATCTCTGGCAGGGCGGTGCGTGGTTCGAGGAACTCGGCTTCTATTATATCGGCCCGATCGACGGACACGATTTGAGTCAGCTCGGTCCAGTCTTGAGGAATGTCCGCGACGCAGAACAGGGGCCCATTCTCGTTCACGTCGTCACGCAAAAAGGCAAAGGCTACGCACCGGCGGAAGCATCGCCCGACAAATATCATGGCGTTGCGAAATTCAACGTCGTGACGGGCGTGCAAGCCAAGGCGGTTGCGTCGGCGCCGTCGTATACGCGCGTCTTTGCCGACAGCCTGATCGCCGAAGCGCGCAAGGACGAGAAGATCATCGCGATCACCGCCGCGATGCCCGATGGCACAGGTCTCGACGTTTTCGGCCGAGAATTTCCGGATCGGACATTCGATGTCGGCATTGCTGAGCAGCATGCCGTGACGTTCGCGGCGGGTCTTGCAACGGAAGGCATGAAGCCGTTCTGCGCGCTTTATTCGACGTTCCTGCAGCGCGGCTACGATCAGGTCGTACACGACGTCGCGCTACAGAGCCTGCCGGTGCGCTTCGCGATCGATCGCGCTGGCTTTGTCGGCGCCGACGGAGCGACGCATGCGGGATCGTTCGATCTTGCTTATCTCGGATGCCTGCCGAACATGGTCATTATGGCTGCAGCCGATGAGGCTGAGTTGAAGCACATGGTAGCGACTGCCGCCGCGATCGATGATCGGCCGAGCGCATTCCGCTATCCGCGCGGGGAAGGAACCGGCGTCGCTCTGCCCGAAGTCGGCGTCCCGCTCGAAATCGGCAAAGGCCGCATCCTACGCGAAGGCTCGACAATCGCGCTTCTGTCGCTTGGAACGCGTCTGCAGGAAACGTTGAAGGCGGCCGATCAGCTGGCTGCACTCGGCCTGTCGGCGACCGTTGCAGACGCCCGCTTCATGAAGCCGCTCGATACGGATCTCATCCGCCAACTCGCCGAAAACCACGATGTCCTGGTTACGGTCGAGGAAGGCTCGATCGGCGGGTTCGGCAGCCACGTGCTGCATTATCTCGCTGAGAATGGGCTGCTTGAGCGTGGGCTCAAGGTCCGCACAAAAGTCATGCCCGACGTCTTCGTCGATCAGGATAAGCCGGAGGCGATGTATCAGCGCGCCGGTCTGTCCGCCCAGGGCATCGTAGAGACCGTCTGCGATGCGCTTCAAATGGACAAAGCCCCCGCGGCGCGCGGCCGCGCTTGCTGATTGCTCTGCGACCGCTGGTGACCGGCCGCTTCTTTCGCGCATCGTGCACGGACGAAAGACGATCCGTTATTTCCGCGATCGCTTGCTCTTCTTGTCGTCGTCTCCCGCAATCACTTTGCGGCACTCGGGACTGAGACGATTGATGTTCTTGTTGAGGCAGGCGACGATCTTGTCCTCATTTGGGATCTGCCAGAAGCAGAGGCTCAGGACGTCCGGCGTGCAGGCGGCCTGCTCTTCGGCTGTCCCGCTGTGAGCGAACGAGGGATGCGTTCCGGAAACGATGATGGTGGCAGCCACGGCGCACAGCGTCAGTTGCTTCCAAATTTTGAATTTCCGTCTCACGGTCCGCACCCTCATATGCATGTCCTTTGAGAAACCGCCGTCCTAGCGCTTTTCGCGCGCCTTCGCTTTGGGAGACTCGCCTTTCATTACGGCCCGGCATCGCGGGCTGAGCTTCGCCATGTGCCGGTTAAGGCATGCGACGATGCGATCTTCGTTTGGAATTTGCGCCGAGCACAATCGAAAAACATCCGGCGTACAGGCCTGCTGCTCATCCGCTGTGCCGCTATGAGCGAAGCACGCGCCTGCGGTTCCAAGCAGGAATGCTGAGACGAGTGCCCCGATATAGATCATCCGCACATTCGAATTCGTTCCAGGTGTCACGGTCACTCGCTCGATTTTGGTGAAATAGAGAATCCCCTCGGCGGTATGAGGATACCCGGTGTCGAGAGCAAGGCACAGCCCGCAACGTTCGTTGAAGGTCCTTCGGCTAGGATTTGCGGGTTCGCATTTAAGTTAACGCGCGCCTGGCGAGTGAACTTTATTCAGGCGGAACCGATCCTATCTGGCAGGTCGACGAACGCGGTATCGATCCCGCAAGCGGGGCCCATGCGGATAGGGGGCTCTGGCGCTCGATCTAAAGGCTTTCCTGGACACCGCCCATCAAGGCAGCACTTGCGCGAAACGCGATGCTTACCGTGAGCGGCACTAGGGCGTGGTCGAGGGTGAGGACGAATTTGCCGCCGGTGCCGAACTCGCTGCAGGTGCATCGTTCGGTGCGGGCGCTGCCGCCGCGGGCGCTTCGGCCGTCGCGGCAGGGGCCGCAGCCGATGGAGCCGCGCTTTCTTCAGTCGGTGACGAACGAACCTCGCACAGCGTCGGCGAATCGAGCGACGACTTGTTCATGAAGGCCCAGTTCGCGAAGGCGATGTAGCAGACGGCCACAGTCTCGTCCTTCTGAAGCGTCACGATGACGTTGTCCGTCCGGACCTTCTCGGTAACGCGCTTCGCGACTTCGAGAGGGATGAGCGTCACCGATTTAACGTCGAACCCTTTGCCGACAAGAGCGGTAAAGGATGATTGCAGCCGATCGTCAGCCGAGGCCGGGGCCGAAATCAAAGCCGCCGCGGCAGCAAACACGAGTCCAAGGCTAAAGCTGCGCATCCGATCCTCTCTGAATTTGTCGAGGTCTCTGGTTAATCAACGAAAACGTCACTACTACGGCGCGCCTTCGCCCTCAATATCACAACGGACAATGTGGCCTTACTTCTGGGGACAAGGCGGTTTCGTGCGCCATCGAAATTGATTCGCCTAGATTTTGTTAGGATAGAAGATCGCCACGGGCGCAGCATAGTCTGGCGGCGCCAAACCGCTCGGAATATCTTCACCCGACTTGAGAAATTCGGGAAGGAAGTGTGTGCGCGCGCCGCTCGGCGAAGACTGGCCCGGGCTCGGGATGGGCGCGAACACCTCGATCCGTCCCGACGCGCTTTCCACGACGCGATGGGGGCTCACGGCGATCAGCTGATGAAGCATCGCCGGCATGACGTCCGACCAGTGACGGCGATCGTACGTGGAGAGTGACGCAATCAGCGCCTGATCGTGCGTGCGGATGCAGAAGCGTGTGTAACGGCGGCCTATTCCAATATCGAACAGTAGGTGGCCGCGCCGAGCGTCATCAATCGCACCGGTATCGGGGCCGAGCGATTCAAGGGAAGCACTGGACGGCATCGCCGCGCGCGCCCTCGGCAGTCCGAGAACGATAGGTCCGCCCTCGGCGAATGCAAAAGCCCGAACTTTCTCGTTAATTGCGAGGCGAAAGGCAGCGTCCGGGCGTTTTGCCGTCACCACGCCCCCTTCGACGCACACGTCAATCGGCGCATTGCCCGTGGTTGGAAACTCGGCGACGGCGCCAGGCGCGCCGATCACCCACGTGCCCCGTCGCGTGACGACGCAGTCGCGAACCCAATCGACAAGCTCATCTCGAATCCATGGCAGTAGTCGGACGCGGACGGAAAGAGCCGCTAGGCGTTGGGGAAGAGCAGCCCAGACCGCATCGCGCTGGCTTTCGCTCATCGCGATCCAATCGCCGACTTCTGCGCCCGTACGGCCGCATCCGAGGCAAAAGCCGGTTGCGTCATCGAGCTTACAGATACCGATGCAGGGTGAGTGACGCGCCACGTCCAGATACGCTCTCCACCGTCCGCCGCAACCAGACCGCCGATAGCGGTCTGGCAGCATGTTCGGCGTTAATGCGCTTCCCTCGCTTGCCTTCTCTCAAGAGAGACACCGAAGATCAGCGCGATGATCGTCCACAGGATGCCCTGGATGCCCGCCGAAACGATGCGGAAATTCCAAAGCAGATCCGCCGGGAAACCTTCCGGTACCTCGTTGATCGGGGGCAGCATATAACCCGCGATCGACGTGAGGACGACATAGACGGCAGCACCAATCAGAACCGCGTTCCAGGTGCCGTGACTGGCAACGAACTGCCGCCCCGCGCTGATGGCAATTGCCAAAGCAGCAAGCGAGAAGACGATCATCCCAAAGTAAAGCTGCGTTCGTAGCCCGATCGTCTCCGGCGACCCGACAGAGGGTGGATTGGCCGGGTATTTGAGACCCGGCACGAGATAGACTGCGACAAATCCTATGGCAGCAATGATGATCGCCGCCGTCCGTGGTGATTGATGGATGATACGGCCATTGAAGAACGCGAAGGCGAGCGCAAAAAGCCCGCCCATTGCAGTTCCGACGACCGCGACGCCGGTGAACAGGCCGATGCTCGCCTGCACCGCACGACTGACGATTTCCGGTTCTTCGGGTTCGCCCCTGGCTTTCGCCAACTGTTCTTCGAATCCGATGGCCCGATCAACCTGGGGCTCGCCGAAAACTTTTGCGAATCCAAACGCGATGAAGCCGGCGAGGAGCCCGGCGAGCATCCCCCGTAGGAGCAAAGATCCCATATCTGAAAATCTCCGCTGCTTAATGGCAGGGGAAGCCGAGAAGGTGGCGGCCGTCATGTACGAACTCGTGCACGTACATGCCATTGAATATCGCCATTGCGCCTTCCTCGACGCCGACGAAATACATCGCGAGTAGGAACAGCAACCCGGCGAAGATCGCCCAGGGCAGAATATCGCGAAGAGGAATTGGTGTGCCGAGACCTTGGGCAATCGAAGAATAAGTCATGAGATAAGCCTCCTTGGGATTACGCGTCCCGTTTCAAGCTGCGCTCTGATCACGAGGAGGGTCTGACTTTCGGTGGACGCTTCAAGCGCCCCACGATTACAGTGGCGCGACCGTTCCGGAATTTCACCGGCTTCCTTCCCATGACGATGCACGGATCACCATAGGGCGGACCGGGCATTTGTCAATGTGAGCGAAAAGCCCAAGATGCCGCCACGCCTGATATTTATAGCGAACGCCTCGACGCCCGCCATACGGGCTGCCGCCTTTTCTTTGGACGAGGGCCTTGACGATTACGGGCGAAGAGATGCCGCAGCGATAGCGAGCGAGTTCCGCAACGTCCCGACCGTCCTCGCAAGTCCGGCCCGCAGGGCGCGCGAAACAGCAGCAGCCCTCGGCCTCGAGCCGATAATCACTGAAGATCTGCGCGATCTCGATGTCGGTCGTTGGGCCGGGCGGACTGTAAACGAGATCGCGGCCACCGAACCGGATGCTCTCGAGAGATGGCTTTCAGACCCTGAAGTCGCACCTCATGGAGGAGAAACCGTCGAGGGACTTTTCGCGCGTCTCTCGATTTGGCTGCGGGCAATTTCCGGAAGAGAGGAACGCATTATCGCAATCACGCATCCCGCAGTCATTCGCGCAGCCATTTTGTCCGCTATTCACGCAAGTCCAACCTCCTTTTGGAATATCGATGTTGCGCCGCTTTCGATTGTCGAACTCAGTTCAAATGGCCGGCGCTGGGCTCTCCGAACGATGAGAAGCTGAGAAACACCCGGGGCGATCGTGCGATTCTGAAAGAAATACAGCGATCTGGCACGTTAGCGTTTAGGTTACCGGGAATGTCCCGGAATGCACTCGGGAATAACAGATCAGACACTCTGCATTTGCATAACCGATTGCGGGAAAAAATCGGGGAGTCCACTGTTAGAGTGCGTTCGGATTGCCCCCCGCATTCCATTCCTGCTCCGGCGTCGGCGGCCGGGTCGAGTTCCAAGTCAGCGAGGACAACATGGTCGGCAAAAGAAGCAGTCACGCATTTGCGGCGGCTCTGACAGGGTTGCTTGTCTTTTCGGCATGTCATTCTGTGAAGGCACAAGAAGTCGAGCACACCTCAAAAGAAGCGGCGAAGGGCGCACCCGCACCATCGGTCACGCAGGAGGAGCTGACGAACGCTGCGAAAGACTCCAAACAGTTCCTGCACACTAATGGCAATTACGACCAGACACGCTACTATCCCGGCAAACAGGTCAATACGGGAAACGTTTCGAAGCTTCGTCCGGCGTGGATCTTCCAGATGGACGTGAAGGAATCTCTCGAAACCACGCCAATCATCGTCGGTGACGTGATGTACGTCACGACATCGTTCGACCATGTCTATGCTCTGAACGCGAAGACCGGCGAACAATATTGGCACTATAAACACAAGATGGGACCGATCACGACTTATTGCTGCGGCCCGAACAATCGCGGCGTGGCGGTCTACGGAGACAAAGTCTATCTCGCAACGCTCGATGCCAAGCTCGTAGCGCTTGACGCCAAGACGGGAAGCCTCGTCTGGCAGACGGACATCGCCGATCCGTTGGACGGCTACAGCGAAACGATGGCGCCGACGGCGGTCAATGGGAAGATCATTATCGGCACGAATGGCGGCGAATATGGCATTCGCGGCTTTGTCCGCGCCTATGACGCAAACACCGGAAAACTCGTCTGGAACTTCGACACGGTTCCCGAAAATTCTGTTGGCGTTTGGGCGACGAAGGACGCCACTGGCAAGGATTTACATCGCGATATCGAAGCCGAAAAAGCTCAATTCGCAAAAACAGGCGATCCATACAAAACGCTCGGCGGCGGCGTGTGGCAAAATCCGGCAGTCGATCTGAAATTGAATCGAATCTTTTTCGTCGTCGGCAACCCATCACCGGATCTCGATGGCAGCCTGCGGCCCGGCGACAATCTCTATACAGATTCACTGGTTTCGGTGGACCTCGATACGGGTAAGTACGTCTGTCACTTCCAATACATCCCCCACGATGTTTGGGACCTGGATGCCGTCAGCCCGCCTATCCTCGTCGACGTGAAGGACAAGGACGGCAAAACGATCCCCGGTGTCATTCACGGCGGCAAGACCGGAAACGTCTACGTCAACAATCGCAAGGACTGCAGTCTGATCCGTTTTTCAGACCCCATGGTTGACCAGACGGGCATGTGGACTCTGCCGACCCCTGAAGGATCAAAAATGTTCCCCGGCGCGAACGGCGGTGTCGAATGGTCCCCGATGGCCGTCAATCCGAAACTCGCGCTCACTTACGCGGTCAACCTTCACCAGCCGATGACGTATCAGGTTCAATCGAGCCCTTATCCGGATGGCAAGTTGT
>CAYYDL010000220.1:0-5880 GCA_964470545.1 uncultured Hyphomicrobium sp.
CGCCGGGCTCACAGCCGACGATACGGTCGTCGTAAATGGCCTGATGCGCGTCAGGCCCGGCGCAAAGGTGTCGCCGCAGCAAGCTTCCGCAGACGCGTCGACTTCGAAGGACCAGACGGTCCGGACCAACTAAGCAACGGACCGTCCAATGCGTATTTCGCACTTCTTCATCGACCGGCCCATCTTTGCGGCCGTCATTTCGATCGTCATCGTCATCATCGGCGCCGTGTCCGTCACGCGCTTGCCGATTGCGCAATATCCGGAAATTGCTCCTCCCGTCGTGAACGTCACAGGGCAGTATCCGGGCGCCAGCGCCGACGTCGTCGCCGCGACGGTGGCAACGCCGCTCGAACAGCAGATCAACGGCGTCGAACATATGCTCTATATTTCGTCGAACTCGACGAATGATGGGCGCTTCACAATCTCGGTCACCTTCGACATCGGGACCAATCTCGATATCGCCCAGGTGCAGGTTCAGAACCGCGTCTCGATTGCCCTGCCGCGGTTGCCCTCCGACGTCCGCAATATCGGCGTGACCGTCGCGAAGGCTTCGCCGGACCTCATGATGGTTGTGCATCTGCTGTCCCCGGATAACTCGCGCGACACCCTTTTCATATCGAACTACGCCAACGTGAACGTCGTCGACCAGTTGAGCCGCATTCAAGGCGTCGGCTCGATTACGGTCTTCGGTGGTCGCGATTATTCGATGCGGGTCTGGCTCGATCCCGACAGGTTGCAGTCACTGGCGCTCACTGCAAGCGATGTCGTGACGGCGCTGCAGGGCCAGAACGTCCAGGTGGCAGGCGGTATTTTGAACCAGCCGCCGCTCAAAAATCCTGGGGCCTTTCAGATCACGGTCCAGACCCAGGGCCGCCTGATCGATCCGAACGAGTTCGGAAATATCATCGTCAAGCAGACGGACAATTCCGTCGTGCGCGTCAAGGATGTGGCGCGCGTCGAGCTTGCGGGTCTCGACTACGGCGTCAATTCCTATCTCGACAGGCAGGCAGCCGTCGGTCTCGGTGTCTTCCAGCTTCCCGGTTCCAATGCGATCGAGACGGCGAAGAAGATCAAAGATGCGATGCAGGAAATTTCCAAGAATTTCCCGCCGGGGCTTCAGTATACGATCGTCTATAATCCGACGGATTACATCCAGCAGTCGGTCGATGCGGTCGTGCATACGATTCTTGAGGCGATCGTGCTTGTCGTGATCGTCGTCGTTCTCTTCCTGCAGACATGGCGCGCGGCGATCATCCCGATCGTGGCGATTCCCGTCTCGCTCGTCGGCACGTTCTTTCTGATGGCGTTGTTCGGCTTCTCGTTGAACAACCTGTCATTGTTCGGACTGGTCCTTGCCATCGGCATCGTCGTGGACGACGCGATCGTCGTCGTCGAGAACGTCGAACGCAACATGGCGAACGGTTTGAGTCCGCGCGAAGCCTCTTATCGAACCATGGAAGAGGTGGGCACTGCGCTGATCGCCATCGCGCTGGTGCTGAGCGCCGTGTTCGTGCCCTCCGCCTTCATCACAGGCATTTCGGGACAGTTTTACCGCCAGTTTGCCCTGACGATCGCCGGCGCGACGGTCATCTCGCTGATCGTCTCGTTGACGCTCTCTCCGGCGCTTTGCGCACTTCTGCTGAAACCGCACACAGAGCATCAGCGCCACAGCATCCTGACGTGGCCCATTCGCGCGTTCTTCAATGCATTCAACTGGAGCTTCGAAAGGCTGTCGCATGGGTATGGGTGGCTAGCGGGCCGCGCCGTCCGGTTCGCGGCCATCATGCTCATCATCTATTTCGGGCTTATCGCATTTGGTCTGAACGAATTCCGCAAGACGCCGATCGGGTTTATTCCCGATCAGGATGGCGGCTACCTGATTACCGTCGTCCAGCTTCCTCCCGCGGCCTCTCTGGCACGGACCGACGCGGTCAATCGGCGGATCGTCGATATGGCGCTGACGGTTCCGGGCGTCGCGCATGCCGTGAGCATCGTCGGGTTCTCCGGCGCGACGCGTGTCAACGCCTCCAATGCCGGCGCCGTGTTCGTGACGTTGAAGCCGTTTCAAGAGCGCGGCAATAATCCGAATATGTCGGCGGCGGCCATTCAGGCCGCCCTGCTGAAGAAGGTTTCGGCCATCCAGGACGGCCTCGTGCTGGTCGTGGCGCCTCCGCCTGTTCGCGGCCTCGGCAACGCCGGCGGATTCCGAATGATGGTCGAGGACCGTACGGGAGCGGGTTCCGCGGCGCTGCAGCAGGCTGTCAACGCGATGATGGGCAAGGCGGCGCAGACTCAGGGCGTCAAGCAGGTCTTCTCACTGTTCGAGACGTCGACACCGCAGCTCTATCTCAACATCGACCGCGTCAAAGCGGAAATGCTCGGCATCAACGTGCCGGACGTCTTCGCGGCGCTCCAAACTTTTCTCGGATCCCTCTACGTCAATGACTTTAACATTCTGGGCCGCACCTTCCGCGTCACTGCGCAAGCCGACAGCCCGTATCGTCTGACGCCGCAGGATGCGCTCAATATCCGTGTCCGGAACAAGAATGGCGATGCAGTTCCGCTCGGTTCCTTCACGACCGCGAGCGATATCTCGGGCCCCTCGCGAGTTCCGCGGTACAACCTCTATCCGGCCGCAGAACTCGACGGCTCGGCGGCTCCAGGATACTCGCAAGGGCAGGCCATCGACATTATGGAGAAGATGGCGGCCACCACCCTGCCACCGGGCTTCAGCTACGAATGGACCGATCTCGCATACCAGCAAATCCATGCCGGTAATACGGCCGTATTTGCGTTCGCGCTCGGCGTCGTGTTCGTGTTTCTCGTCCTTGCCGCCCAGTTCGAAAGCCTCACGTTGCCGCTCGCCGTCATTCTGATCGTCCCGATGAGTTTGATCGCGTCGATCTCGGGCGTCATCATCCGCGGGCTGGATAACAACATCCTGACCCAGGTCGGCTTCATCGTGCTCATTGGCCTCGCGGCGAAGAACGCGATTCTGATCGTCGAATTCGCTGAGCAACTCGAAGGCCAAGGGCGCAATCGATTCGAGGCCGCGACCGAAGCCGCGCGCCTCAGAATGCGGCCGATCATCATGACGTCGCTTGCATTCATTCTGGGTGTTGTGCCGCTCGTCTGGGCTATCGGAGCAGGCGCCGAGCTTCGCCAGGCACTCGGTACGGCGGTGTTCTCCGGTATGATCGGTGTGACGATCTTCGGCCTGATATTTACGCCGGTCTTCTACGTGATCTGTCGCTGGCTTTCGGGCTTTGCGCGCAGCAGGAGCGCCCGCGCGCAAGAGCCGCCGCCGCACCCTGCACAATAGCCAAGGGCGCAAGCCCTTTCGTGCAAGCCTCGCACATGACGCCGGAGTCAGACTTGACTCCGGCGTTTTTCGTTATGCGGCGCAGAGGGACTGGGACGGTCGGCATGAATCGAAAAGAACGGCGGCGCGTATCGGCGGCTGCACGGCCGATCCCGCAGCAGATCGAAAACATGGAAGCCGCACGCCGCTTTCATGAGGCGGTGCAGTACTTGAAGTCCGGCCGCCTTGCCGAATCGGAAGTCGCTCATCGCCGTGTTCTGTCGCTCGTTCCGAACCATGCCCCGACCCTTCATCATCTCGGGCTCATTGCCTATAAGCGCCAGGACCTGGAGAGCGCCGTCGATTACATTCGGCGGAGCCTTTCCGTTCGCGCCGATTACCATGAAGCGTGGCTCAATCTGGCGATCATCCTCGGCGAGGCGCACCGCTCGAGGGAAGCGATCGAGGCCTGCCGGGAGTGTCTGGCCCTCCAACCAGAAAATCCCGAGCCACATGCGGTCCTGGGTAATCTTCTCCGCGTCGCCGAAAAGGACGCCGAGGCCATTGCGGCATATGTCAGCGCCCTCCAATTGAAGCCAGAACAGGCCCTTGTTCTCGCGCGCCTCGGAGAACTGCATCTCAAATCGGGTGAGATCGAAACAGCCAGAGAGCATTGCAAGCGGGCATTGGAACTCGATCCGGCATTGGAAGAGGCGCGCATTCTCGATCGTCGCATTTCGGTATCTTCGGGTTCCCTCGAAGTTGTTGCGATCGAAATAGCAACGCAGGCAAGCTCAGAAACGGAACGCGCAAAAAAACTTGATGAGCTCGCGACGTATATGCGCGCCGAACGGCGCTGTGCGGAAGCTGCCGAACTTTGTCGGCTCGCCGTCGCGGCTGAGCCCGCAAAGGCCGACTACCATTTCAATTTGGCTCTGGCGCTCGAGGGGCAGGGACGCCTCGAAGAGGCCTTTTCAAGCTATCAGGCCGGTCTCGCCCTGGAACCCAACCGTGCCGACGCCTATGCGAGCGTCGGAACACTGCTTCGGGCAATGAACATGCATACCGGCGCAATTCAGGCTCTTCAGCATGCGGTGACGCTGGACCCCGAGCTGGCCGATGCGCACTACAATCTCGCCATCACCTTTAAGCAGCGCGAGAAATATGAGGAGGCAAGGGCGGCCTTCCAAAAATGCGTCGACGTTGCACCGGACTCGATCGTCAACCGCTTCGAATACGTGAATCTCCGGCGTCTGCTTTGTGATTGGGAGGGTGTCGACGAAGAAGAGCGCACGTGTCTCGAAGTCTTCCGCGAAAAGCCAGTCTGTATCGCGCCCTTCCAGCTCATTTCACTATGGGCAAGCGCTGCCGATCAGCTGCAGGCCGCACGAGGCTTTGCAAAAACGTTCGAGGTTCCGAAGTCCTCGAGATTTGCGACACATCAGGCGCATCTCGGGATCGGCCAACGCATCCGGATCGGCTTCCTATCCTGCGACTTCTTCGAGCATGCGACAGCAATCCTTTTTGCCGAAGTTCTCGAAAAGCTCGATCGCAGCCGTTTCGAAATCTTCGGCTACTGCTATAGCCCGGACGACAGAAGCGCGATGCGCCAGCGCCTCCTCGACGCCTTCGAGCATGTGCGCAAGATCGGCACGACGACGAACCGTGACGCAGCGGAGGCTATTCATTCAGACGGCATCGATATTCTTGTGGACCTCAAGGGCTATACCAAGGACGCCCGCACCGAAATCCTGGCTTATCGCCCCGCGCCGATCCAGGTGAACTATCTCGGATATCCGGGAACCATGGGCGCCGATTGCATCGATTATATCCTGGCGGACGCCGTCGTCGCGCCAATGGATGCACAGGCGAACTTCTCCGAGCGCATTGTCCATCTCCCGAACAGCTACCAGCCGAATGACCGCCAGAGGCCGATTTCCGATGAGGCCTTGACGCGTGCCGAATTCGGTTTGCCCGAAGACGCTTTTGTGTTCTGCTCGTTCAACAACAGCTATAAACTGAACACGACGATGTTCGACATCTGGATGCCGTTGCTCCAGAAAGTGCCGGGCTCCGTGCTTTGGCTGCTCGTGCCCAATGACACCTGCGCCGGTAACTTGCGACGTGAAGCGCAAGCGCGTGGCGTCGATCCCGATCGTCTCATTTTTGCAAAGCGTGCGCCGATCGCCAGGCACCTTGCGCGCCATCGGCTCGCCGATCTTTTCCTGGACGCGCTACCCTGCAACGCCCACACGACAACCAGCGACGCGCTGTGGGCGGGACTGCCGGTTTTGACATGCCTTGGCGAGACGTTTGCGGGCCGCGTGGCGGGCAGTCTTTTGAATGCAATGGGCTTGCCGGAGCTGATCACGACGAGTTGGGACGAGTACAGCGAGCGCGCGTTGGAATTGGCCGCTGATAAAAGCAAACGCGACGCAATCCGTGAGAAGCTGATCGCCGGACGAGACACCGCACCGCTTTTCGATTCCACCCGCTACACGCGCAATCTCGAGAGGTCTTTCGAGACGATGGTCGAGATCATGCGAACGGGTGATGCACCGCGGCCGTTCATCGTCGTC
>CAYYDL010000221.1:0-2243 GCA_964470545.1 uncultured Hyphomicrobium sp.
GGCTGTTTTTCAATGTCGCCATCGCCCTCCTGCTGATGCAGGCCGGTATCTATAAAACTCTCGAGCATACGTTGGGGCTTTATTCGGTCGTTGCTGTCGCTTGGCTCGGCGCGATTGTCGCCGATCTGTGCATCAACAAGCCACTCGGTCTGAGCCCAAAGCGTATCGAGTTCAAACGCGCCCATCTCTACGACGTCAATCCCGTCGGCGTCGGCGCAATGTTGTTTGCAACAGGCGCTGCCATATTGTCCTACGGCGGGACATTCGGAATCTACGCGCAATCGCTTGCCCCACTGGTGGCATTAGTCACCGCGCTCGTCTCCGCGCCTGCGATCGCCTACGCGACCGGCGGAAAATACTATCTTGCCCGCAAGCCGAGAGCGTCCTGGGGCCAAAGATCCTCGATATGCTGCATCGTCTGCGAACACGAGTTTGAGCCTGAAGACATGGCCCATTGCCCCGTTTACGCGGGGCCCATCTGCTCTCTCTGCTGTTCGATCGATGCCCGCTGTCGCGACGGCTGCAAACCGCATGGTCGCTATCAGATCCAACTCGTCAGCCTCCTGCGCGCCGCGCTGCCACGTCACCTGGTGGAAGGCCTCAACACACGTACCGGGCACTTCTTCGGCGTATTCACGCTCTTCTGCACGATTCTCGGCCTCGTCCTCCTTCTCGTGCACTATCTCGCCGTGACGGCCGTACCCCATGACGCCGGCGCAATCGCCGGCACACTTTGGGCGACGTTCCTGATCCTCGCGATC
This sequence comes from uncultured Hyphomicrobium sp., assembly GCA_964470545.1. GTDB lineage: Bacteria > Pseudomonadota > Alphaproteobacteria > Rhizobiales > Hyphomicrobiaceae > Hyphomicrobium_B. The sequence continues at coordinate 762 of CAYYDL010000221.1, forward strand.
ATCGCAGGGGTCGCGAGCTGGCTCTTCGTTCTAGCGCAGGAAAGCCGGAAAATCGCCCAAGACGAATCCGCTCGACAGACGACGCTGCTCACACGTGAAATAGAGGCCCACAAACGCACCGATATCGCTCTCCACAAAGCCAAGGAAGTCGCGGAGGCCGCGAACTTCGCAAAGAGCCGCTATGTCGTCGCGATCAACCACGAACTGCGCACGCCGCTCAACGCGGTTCTCGGCTACGCACAACTCCTCGATGTCGACGATCTGCTGCCACCAAAAGCTCAGAAGGGTATCCGGGTCATTCGCAGGAGTGCCGAGCACCTTTCCGGCCTGATCGATGGCTTGCTCGATATCTCGAAGGTCGAAGCGGGGCGCCTCGAGCTTGCCTCTAACGAAGTTCGTATCCGGGAATTTCTCGATCAGCTTTCCGATATGTTCCGATTGCAGGCAAAATCGAAGGGAATCGAGTTCGTTTTCGAGGGAGCGTCCGCGCTCCCCTCCGTCGTCCGTACCGACGAGAAGCGGCTCCGTCAGGTCTTGATCAATCTGCTCTCAAACGCCGTGAAGTTCACCGACGCGGGACGCGTCACCTTGCGTGTTTCTTATCGCAGTCAGGTGGCCGAGTTCGAGATCGAGGATACCGGGGTCGGCATCATGCACAAAGATCTCGAACGTGTATTTGAGCCTTTCGAGCGCGGCGAGAATACCCACGCCGCGGCGCTACGGCCCGGCATGGGGCTAGGTTTGACGATCACGAAGCTGCTCGTCGAGATCATGGGAGGCGAAATTTCCGTAAAGAGCGTGCCGGGGCGCGGCAGTTCCTTCCGCATCAAGCTTATGCTTGCGCGCGTCTCCGACGCTAAGCCGCCCATCCCGATTCAAGAGCGCATCGTTGGGTATCTCGGGGAGCGCAAATTGATCCTCGTCGTCGACGACGACGGTGACCACAGAGAGCTTTTGCGCGAAGCCTTGGAACCGGTAGGATTTTCGATCATTGCGGCACCCGACGGCAATTCCGCCCTCGCCCTTGCGGAGGAATGCGCGCCCGATCTCTTTATCCTCGACATCTCGATGCCTGAAATGTCCGGATGGGAAGTTGCCCGGCGGCTACGTAGGCTCGGACACGATGCGCCGATTTTCATGATGTCCGCGAATATCGGCGATCGAGACGACAAAACCGATGCCGCGCCCGACCACAACGACGCGTTATCGAAACCCGTCGACATGCAAACGCTTCTTGAGCGGATTACCGGCGTCCTGAAGCTGAAAACCGTAAGAGCGAACGCGGAACCGAGGCACGATAGCCTGCCGTCCAACGGTGATCCGGCATACCCGGACGTGAAGCACATCGAAGAGCTTCAGCGGCTGGGTGAAATCGGTTTCGTCTCTGGCATCGAAGCCAAGCTTGCTGAACTCGAAGCTGTCGATCTCGGCTCGGGGCCATTCGTATCTGCCGCGCGCGATCATATCAGGGCGTTCGATCTC
>CAYYDL010000222.1:0-5645 GCA_964470545.1 uncultured Hyphomicrobium sp.
GGCAAACCGGCACGGCGATAGACCCAGCTTGTCGGATAATCCGTGCCGGGGCCGTTCCTCAGGTTGACCCGGTCCGATTTGAGGCTGACGAAGCGCGGAACCGGCAAACCGCTTCCGACGGTTGGTGCCGAGTCATCGGCCTTTGCAGCCGGGAACACGGCAAACGACGCGGCCACAACGACCGCCGCGCTCGCCATGAGCCACATGCGCGGAGGCCCAAATCCCGCGCGCCTTCGCGTTTTAGAAGCCGATTCAGTCATGGAAGGCAGCTCAAAACCCCGCATTCGAGCATAGATGGAACGATGTGCCCGACCGCGGGGCGTCAACGATTTGATTTCAGGACTTTGTCTTCGCAAAGGCCATCTGATAGACACGGGGCCGCACTTTCTCAAGCAGCGCCGTCTCTCCCTGACGTTCGCCTGCATTTTTCAAGCAACGGGAAGCGAATGTCGACGCCCCAGAAGAAGCCCATTGTTGTTGTCACGAGGAAACTTCCCGACGTCGTCGAGACGCGGATGTGCGAACTCTTCGATACGCGCCTGAACGTCGACGACAGGCCTTTGAGTCAGGCGCAGCTTGTCGAGGCTGTCCGGACCGCGGACGTTCTTGTCCCGACCGTCACCGACCGCATAGACCGCTCGGTCCTGACCCAGGCCGGCCCGCGTCTTCGCCTCATTGCCAACTTCGGCACTGGCGTCGACAACGTCGATCTCGACACCGCCCGCAACCGGGGCATCGTGGTGACGAACACACCCGGCGTTCTGACCGAAGACACCGCCGACATGACGATGGCGCTTATCCTCGCCGTTCCCCGTCGCCTTGCCGAAGGCGCAGCGTACATGCGCGATCCCGAAACCAAATGGTCCGGCTGGTCACCGACGTGGATGCTCGGCCATCGCATTTACGGCAAGCGCCTCGGCATCATCGGCATGGGCCGCATCGGGCAGGCTGTCGCGCGTCGCGCGAAAGCCTTCGGATTGCAGATCCACTACCATAACCGCCGTCGCGTGCTTGAGGAGATCGAGGAAGAGTTGGAGGCGACCTACTGGGAAAGCCTCGACCAGATGTTGACGCGGATGGATATCATCTCGGTGAACTGCCCGCACACACCCGCAACATTCCACCTGCTTTCGGCGCGACGGCTGAAGCTCATGAAACCGTCCGCTTACCTCGTCAACACGGCACGCGGTGAAGTCGTGGACGAGAACGAGCTTGTGCGGCTTTTGGAATCCGGTGCGATTGCGGGAGCCGGCCTCGACGTCTTCGAGCGCGAGCCAGCCGTCAATCCGCGCTTGTTGGCGTCCGACAGAGTTATCGCCCTGCCGCATATGAGCTCGGCGACAATCGAAGGCCGGATCGATATGGGCGAGAAGGTCATCATCAACATCAAGGCTTTCGCCGACGGTCACGCCCCGCCGGACCGCGTGCATCCGGCCATGCTTTGACCGCAAGCCGGACGGCATGGCCGATCACAGCGTTCGCGGCCGGATTACTCGGCGGCACACGCCGGATCGGCGGATGTGCGATGGAAAGAGAGATCAACGATCGTCGGATTTCGGCCGGAGAGCGGATTTTCTGGATCCCAGGCAATCGTGACCACTTCGAAGCGGGCCGCGAGGGCATCGTAAATGAGGAGCCTTCCGGCCAGGCTCTCGCCGAGTCCGAGGATCTCCTTGACGACTTCGGTGGCTTGCAGCGTTCCGACGACGCCAGCTACGGGGCCGAGTACGCCGACTTCCTCGCAGTTAGCGACGATTCCGGCAGGCGGCGCCTCCGGAAAAACACACCGCAACGTCGGATAGGGTGCGCCGGACTCATCGTTTGCGTAGGGCTTGAACGTCGAAAGATAGCCGTCGAACGAGCCGAGCGCCGCATAGACGAGGGGTCGTTTCGCGAGATAGCAGGCGTCGGAAACAAGATAGCGCGTCGCGAAGTTATCGGAACCGTCCGCGACGATATCGTAGGTGGAGATTAGCGCGAGCGCATTCGATGCATCGATGCGCCCGGCGTGCGTCTCGACGCTGATCAGCGGATTGATGCGCAGGATACTGTCACGCGCACTTTCGACCTTCAGGCGTCCCGCATCTTCCGTGCGATGCGCGATTTGGCGCTGCAGGTTGTCAATCGAGACGCGATCGTCGTCGATGATCCCGATTGTGCCAACGCCCGCCGCAGCGAGATACGTGATAACCGGCGACCCGAGTCCGCCGGCACCGATGACGAGCACACGTGCACTTTTGAGCTTCTGCTGCCCTGGGGCGCCGACGTCACGCAGCACAAGATGGCGCTTGTAACGCTGCACCTCTTCAGCGGTGAGTGACGCCATTGGGAAGCTCCGAAAAGATCAGCTCCTCGGCTGGGGATCGACGAAGAGTTCGCTTGAATAGTAGCGCTCGGCCGATGACGGCGCGAACGTCACGATGGTCTTGCCTGCGTACTCCGGCTTTTGCGCAACCGTAATTGCCGCCGCGACGTTGGCGCCGGTCGAGATGCCACCAGGGATTCCCTCGACTTTCGCAACCGTCCGCGAAACTTCAAAGGCTGTCTCACTCGATACCGTAACGACCTCGTCGATCAGATCGCGGTCCAAAACGGTGGGAATGAATCCGGCGCCAATTCCCTGAATCTTGTGCGGCCCGCGTTGCTGCCCCGAAAGAACGGCACTCGTCGTTGGTTCCACGGCAAAAATCTTGAGACCGGGAATACGTTTTTTCAGGACGTGTCCGACGCCGGTCAACGTCCCGCCCGTTCCGACGCCAATGACAAGCGCATCGACCTTGCCCTTCGTGTCGTTGTAGATTTCTTCCGCCGTCGTCTTCTCATGGACGAGCGGGTTGGCGGGATTGTCGAATTGTCCGGGAATGACGGCATCCGGAAGCGACTTCGCAAGTTCCTCCGCACGGTCCACGGCCGCGGGCATGCCGCCCGGCCCAGGTGTCAACTCGAGCTCCGCACCGAGATGTGTCAGAATTTTTCGACGTTCGATCGACATCGTCTCCGGCATGACTAGAATAAGCCGATAGCCACGTGCAGCCGCGACGAAAGCAAGCCCAATGCCGGTGTTGCCCGACGTCGGCTCGATCAGAACCGTTTTACCCGGTTTGATCCGGCCCTCCGCTTCGAGCACGTCGATCATGGCTACGCCGATGCGGTCCTTCACCGACGACAGCGGATTGAAGAATTCGAGCTTCAACAGAATGTCGGCTTTGAGGTTGGCGACGGCCTTTATTTTTGACAGACGCACAAGCGGCGTATGGCCAATCGTCTCGGTGATACTATCATAGACGCGGCCGCGCCCCCAGCTCTTTGTGGCTTCGAGTGTTTTGATCTCTAGCGTCTCTGTCATGGCCAGTCTCGGTTTGCCCTCGGGCGATGGATGCGCCCATTGAATGTAGGGTTGTTTCTCGCAGGTTCGAGTGCCGCCCTCAAGGGCGCTTAGGCCCGGAACGCGCCATAAGCATTGCGCTTCTCTGATTAACGGCGCGAAGGCTCCGTCGATGCTCGGGATTTTGTTTGCGCCCTTCGGCTCCGTCTCGCAACCTCTTTCCGCTTTGCAGTGCGTTCCTGGGACGGCGTCTCGCGAGTTCCTGTTGAGCCGAAACCGCCAGTACCGCGTTTGGTGCTCGAAAGTTTTTTGGCCTCTCTGAGTTTTGCGCGACTAACCGGGGCGACGATCACCTGAGCGATGCGCTCACCGCGCGCTACGACAAACGGCTCGTTGCCGAGATTGATCAGAATGACGGCGACTTCTCCGCGATAGTCTGCATCAATCGTGCCCGGGCTGTTGAGCACAGTGACGCCGTGCTTGATTGCGAGCCCCGATCGCGGCCGCACTTGCGCCTCGACCTTTTTTGGAAGCTCGAAGATCAGGCCGGTCGGAATGAGCGCACGTGAACCCGGGAAAATCGTAACCGTCGCGTCCGGCGCAATTGCCGCCACAAGGTCGAATCCGGCGGCGCCCGCTGTCTGATAGTCGGGCAAGGGAAGTCCCTCGCCGTGGGGCAATCGCTTGATCTTGACTTTCATTCCGCGGCGGTCCGCTTGGCGTGAAGATGCTCCGCCGCGCGCATCATGATTTTCCGTGCAACCTTCGCCTTGCTCATCTCTGGCCAGCTTTCGACGGCGCCGCCCGTGACCACATGCACGGTGTTGTTCTCGCCGCCCATGATCCCCGTCGCTGGCGAAACATCGTTTGCGATGATCCAATCCGCACGCTTGGATTTGAGCTTCTTCTTCGCATAGCCCAATACATCTTCCGTTTCGGCAGCAAAACCGATGACAAGCCGAGGTCGCATCGATCCCGGCTGCGCAACCGTTTTGAGGATGTCAGGGTTTTCGGTCAGCCTGAGTGTTGGAGCGCTCTTTCCGTCGCCTTTTTTGATCTTCTCGACGTTGGGGGTCTCGATTCGCCAGTCCGCCACCGCAGCCGCGAAGACCGCGATGTCGGCAGGAAGCGCGGCCTGCACGGCCTCAAGCATTTCCGCGGCCGTCTTGACGCGAACGACATCGACGCCTTGCGGCGGTGAAAGCGAAACCGGCCCGGTGATCAGCGTCACGCGGGCACCGAGCTCACGGGCGGCGGCAGCAAGTTCAAAGCCCTGTTTGCCGGACGACCGGTTCGCGAGATAGCGAACGGGATCAATCGGCTCATGTGTCGGACCGCTCGTCACGATGACATGCCGCCCGGCGAGATCTCCTGTCGTTTGCGTTTCCGTTTCAGGCGCCAGCAGGTTTTTGATGGCTTCGATAAGCTCGGGAACCTCGACGAGACGCCCGGGCCCGGCTTCGCCCCGTTCCGCCATTTCGCCGACGCCAGGACCGACGAAGCGAATGCCGTCAGCCTTGAGTTGCGCGACGTTCCGCTGCGTCGCCGGATTGAGCCACATCGCGGGATTCATCGCCGGCGCGACCAGAACAGGCTTGTCGGTCGCAAGCAGAACAGCCGTTGCCAGATCGTCGGCATGCCCCCCGGCCATACGCGCCAGGAGATCGGCCGTCGCTGGCGCAACGAGGATCAGATCATGATCGCGTGCAAGCCGGATGTGCCCGATTTCGCGCTCGTCGTCGAGGTCGAAGAGATCCGTCAGAACGCGCTCGTTGGTGAGAGCGCCGACGGAAAGCGGCGTGACGAATTGATGGGCAGCCTTCGTCATAACGGCGCGAACGGCATGGCCGCAGTCTCTGAGACGACGGATCAGCTCGAGGCATTTATAAGCCGCGATGCCGCCGCCGATGATCAGAAGGATGCGTTTGGCTGATGACACGATTGTTCGGTCCGGGCTCGATACTCTCACGCTTCTACCACATGGAAAGAAGCGGTGCGTTAAGCCGAACACCATAGCCGATCGGGGATTCCCGCTTGAAGCGAGTTGCACCAGCTTCAGATCGTGGCAGACGGGACGAGACAAGGCTCTGCAGGTGCCCGGATCTGCGTGCGGCGGACCGTCGGCCCGCTTGGCACCGCGCGCTCAATTCATGATCAACTGGACGCCCAGGACCGGGAAACAAGCCCTCGCAGGAAACGAAATTGATCACCGATTAGGCAGACCAAAAAATGGAAATTATTTATGTCGCGCGGTGACTTGACGCAGACGACACAATGGTACATGTTGCCGCCACTTGCGATGGTTGGGACCGGTCGCAGG
>CAYYDL010000223.1:0-2771 GCA_964470545.1 uncultured Hyphomicrobium sp.
CTTGCGATAAGCCGCGAAATGGCTCGAGACGAATTGATATGTCTGCGGTCTGATCTCCCTCATGAGACCCTGTTTTGACCAGCTCTCACCGATATGGCGAGGCAAAAATCCGATGAAGCACCCGGACAGAATGAGCATGACCTGCGCCTCCATCTGGACGACGTGACCGGTCGCTCGCGGATGATCGGCGCGGTAGAGGTCGTCGAACTGGCGGTATCCGCGCACAGAGAAAAGAGCCTTTTCGATCGCATCTCGCGTAATGGCGGACGTCGGTGCTTCGAAAAGCGGATGTCCTTTCCCGCAATAGAGCCCGTGCGGCTCGCGATGAAGAGCGACGTAGGTGACGCCCGGCGCCTTCTGGGAGAAGGGTCCGATGACAACGTCGCGACGGCCATCAGCAATCGCCTGCTCAAGAAAATTCGGCGTCCCGAGCTCCAGGTCGATGAAGACGTTTTCGGCGTTCTCCATGAAACGGCCAATGACGTGCTGCAGACCGAGCGCGGAGTTCGTGACGATGCCATCGACGATGCCGATCCGAAGCCGCCCGACAAGCTGCCCGTTGTATTGGCCGACACGCTCCTCGAACGAACTGATCTCGGCAAAAAGCTTTTGGGTTGCGATGTAGGTTGCCTCGCCGAACGGCGTCAGCCTGAAGCCGCGTCGTCCGCGCACGCACAATTGTGCCCCGAGCTTGCGCTCAAGCGCCGCAAGATGCGTGCTGAGCGTCGGCTGCGACAGATTGAGCGCGATCTGGGCATCCGCGAAGCTGCCGGCCTCTACCAACGTCACAAAGACCCGCAAAAGACGAAGATCGATATTGTCGAGCCGGCGCATTGGAAACTCCTGCACAAACAGCCAATCGTAACATCGACACTTTTCAATGTATCTTTCCAATAATCAATATTTTCATCGATGTTATTTTGCCCAACTCTTTGCCGAACGATCGGTGTTTGTCAGCGAGGGGTTATGACCATGTCGATGGGAGTAGGTTTTCGGCGGCTTGCCGGTGTTGGCCTTGCACTGACGTTGTTGGCAGAAGTGTCGCTCCCGGCGGCTTCGGCGCACGCGGATGAAAAAATCCGCATCCTCTGCCCGACCTGGAGCGGCTATGCTCCCGTCTTCGTCGCGCAGGACCTCGGCTACTTCAAAAAGCTCGGCATCGATGTCGACATTAAATTCGAGGATGAGCGGGCGAACGTCATGGCCGCGATGAACCGCAAGGACATCGAAATGGATATGCGCACCGTTGGCGAATACCAGGGCAAACCCCGCGACGCCAAAACGCCGGGCGTCATCATCGGCACCATAGACGAATCGCTTGGTGGCGATGGCGTCATTGCTCCAGGTGACATCACGTCCGTCGAGCAGTTGAAAGGCAAGACGGTCGCGTCCGAACCGAACATCCCGGGCCGCCTGCTTCTTCAGATGGAATTGAAGAAGAAGGGCATGACGCTCGCCGATCTCGACGTGAAGCAGATCGCAACCGCCGACACCGTTGCCGTCTTTGCCGACCCGTCGATCTCGGCCGTCGTATCCTATCAGCCAAACCTCTCGCAGGCCCTCGACAAGATCAAGCAACGCAATCCGCACGTGCTCATCTCGTCGGCGCAATACCCGGGCATCATCGTGGACGTGATCATCGTCCGCCAGGACGATCTCAAAGCGAACCCGGAGAAATACAAGAAGTTCATGATCGGCATCTTCAAGGCAATCGACTACTTCAAGAGCAACAAGCAGGATTTCATCAAGCTCGCCGCGCCCCACTTCAATCTTACGGCCGAGGAATTCGCAGCCTCGATCGACGGCAGCCTCGACTACACCGATTACAAGCAGACAGCAGGATACTTCGGAAAACCCGGCGCGCCGGGCTCGCTCTACAAAGTCTTCGACGAAGTCATGCAGTTGAACATCGAGAATGGCGCCGCTGACCATAACCTCAAGTCGGCAGAACAAATTGACAATTCGGTTGTCTCCGGCATTACCGAAGCCGATCTGAAATAATCAGACGCGAACCAGCCGAGCCAGGCCATCTCGTGACGAGCAAAGCGACAGCGACGAGGGTGAGCGGACGGACGCCAGATATCGTGGAGCAGGCGCCGCCGCCACGAGCGCCCACCCGAAAGCACATGCGCAATCAGTTTTTCACCTTTCGCGGAAACCTTTCGAAACGCAAGCAGATCCTAACCTCCATCTGCGCCAGCCTGTTCGTCATAGCGGCGTGGGAAATTTCGACCCGGCTCGGTTGGATCAATTCACTCTTTCTGCCGCCTCCCAGCGTCACCATCGAGACGCTGTGGACCATGATCACCCAGAAGCATCTGCTGTTGAATGCCGGTATCTCGACCCTTAGAGTCTGGGTCGCTTTCGCGATCTCCGTCGTCATGGCCGTGCCGATCGGCATCGCGATGTCGAGCTTCCGCGGCGTCGGCGCGGCCCTTGAACCGATCGTCGACTTCATCCGCTACCTGCCGGTTCCCGCACTCGTACCATTGAGCATCATCTGGTTCGGAGTGGGCGAGACGACGAAAATCTTCCTCCTTTGGCTCGGTACGTTCTTCCAGCTCGTGCTTCTCGTCGCTGACGACATGCGCCGCGTACCGCAGGAATACGTCGAGATTTCCTACACCGTCGGCGCCCGCCCCAGGCAGATGCTGACCGATGTCGCCTTTCGCGCCATGCTCCCGAGCCTCTTCGACAACCTGCGCATCACGCTCGGGTGGTGCTGGACCTATCTGATCATCGCCGAGATCGTGGCGGCGCAATCGGGCATC
>CAYYDL010000224.1:0-2799 GCA_964470545.1 uncultured Hyphomicrobium sp.
CATGACGAAGCCTTCGGGCGAAATCATCGAGACGCCGATCATCTCGAACTTCAAGGAAGGCTTGTCCGTTCTCGAGTACTTCAACTCGACGCACGGCGCCCGCAAGGGTCTGGCCGACACCGCCTTGAAGACGGCGAACTCCGGCTATCTCACGCGTCGTCTCGTCGACGTCGCCCAGGACGCCATCATCTCGGAAGTCGATTGCGGAACCGACGCCGGCATCAACGTGCAGGCCGTCGTCGACGCCGGTCAGGTCATCGTGTCGCTTGCGGCGCGTGTCCTTGGCCGTACGGCAGCCGAAGACATCAAGCATCCGACGACGGGTGAGATCATCGTTGCCAACGGTGAACTGATCGAAGAGCGCCACGCCGAAGCCATCGGCAAGGCCGAGATCCAGGAAGTCCGCATCCGCTCGGTTCTGACGTGCGAGACGGTTAACGGCGTGTGCGCCAAGTGCTACGGCCGCGACCTCGCACGCGGTACGCCCGTCAACATCGGCGAAGCTGTCGGCGTCATCGCCGCGCAGTCGATCGGTGAGCCGGGCACGCAGCTCACGATGCGCACGTTCCACATCGGCGGTACGGCCAACCTGGTCGACTCTTCGTTCATCGAGTCGAACTTCAACGGCACCGTGAAGCTGAAGAACCGCGCTATCGCCAAGGACTCGAAGGGTCAGAACGTGGCGACGAGCCGGATCATGTCGGTCATCATCGTCGACCAGACGGGCAAGGAACTCGCGACCCACAAGATCAGCTATGGTTCGCGCATGTTCGTGGATGAAGGCGATACCGTGAAGCGCGGCACCAAGATCGCGCAGTGGGATCCCTACACCCGTCCGATTCTGTCTGAGGTCGATGGCGTCGTGGATTTCGAGGATCTGATCGAGGGCTCTTCTGTCCGCGAGCAGACCGACGAAATGAAGGGTACATCGAACCGGGTCATCATCGACTGGCGTACGTCGCCGAAGGGTTCGGAGTTGAAGCCCGCCATCGTGATCAAGGACTCGAAGGGCAAGCCGATCAAGGTGGCGCGCGGCGGTGACGCTCGTTATCTGCTCTCGGTCGATGCCGTTCTTTCCGTTGATCGTGGAACGGAGGTCAAGGCCGGCGACGTGCTCGCGCGAATCCCGACGTCGAGCGCAAAGCAGAGCGACATCACCGGCGGTCTCCCGCGCGTTGCGGAACTCTTCGAGGCTCGTCGTCCGAAGGATCACGCGATCCTTGCGGACGTCTCGGGCACGGTCGAGTTCGGCAAGGACTACAAGAACAAGCAGCGCATCACGATCAAGCCCGATGACGAGACGCTGGAGCCTGTCGAATACCTGATCCCGCGCGGCAAGAGCCTCGCCGTCCAGCACGGCGATCGCGTCGAGCGCGGGGATTTCGTATACGACGGCAACCCGGCGCCGCACGACATTCTGGCGATCAAGGGCGTCGAGGAACTCGCGAACTACCTGATCAACGAGATCCAGGACGTCTACCGTCTGCAGGGCGTGACGATCAACGACAAGCACATCGAAGTGATCGTTCGCCAGATGCTGCAGAAGGTCGAGATCACGGACGCCGGCGAAACCGAGTTGATCAAGGGCGAGCAGCTCGATCGCATCGAGTTCGAGGAGATCAACGCCGCGGCTCAGAAGGCTGGCAAGCGTGCGGCCTCCGCAAGCCCGGTCCTGCTCGGCATCACCAAGGCGTCGCTGCAGACGCGGTCGTTCATCTCGGCGGCTTCGTTCCAGGAGACGACGCGCGTGCTGACCGATGCTGCCGTCAACGGCAAGTCGGACACGCTCGACGGGCTGAAGGAGAACGTCATTGTCGGTCGGCTTATCCCGGCCGGCACCGGCGGCATGCTGCGGCAGCTCCGTAAGGTTGCGATGCAACGCGACGACCTCATCGCGAAGGAAAAGGCCAAGACGTCGAACCTGCCGTCGCCTGACGGGCTCTCGGGCCCGGCCGCCCGGCGCCGTCGCCGTCCGGCAGAGGAAGCCGCGGAGTAAGCTCCGCGCGCCTTCCAAGTACGTGATTGAAAGCGGCCGTCTCCCTCTGGGTGGCGGCCTCTTTCTTTAGCCCTAATTCCTGTCATCCTCGGCTTTATGCCACTGCTGTCCGGTTGGGTTTGTCTGGACGTAGGGCATGGCTCTGTAGGCAGCGTCCCAGGCAGTCAACGCGCTCTTTAAAATGTGCGGAAGCTTACTATTTATCCGCAGCGCATCCCCCCAATTGCATTTATGTCGAGTTGGAAACGACCTGTGCGATTGAGCCGACAACAGGTCGCAGGTTCTGTTTGCTTTTTCGCGGCTCGTTCAGCGAAAATAATTTCAGGTCCCGGCTGCGGGCCTGTTGACCAATATTGCGGGTGTGTATATAGCTCCGCCCACTCTCACGGGTTGGTGGTAGGCCGCTCGGCGCTCTTAGCGCCAAATTTTGCGCCTAAACGCTCCCGTTCATAAAGCAGAGCATATCGACGGGCCAAGATCTGTCACCCTCGGGCGGCACGATCCTCTGGTTTTTTCTTGCTAGGGGCGAACTTCGCGCACCTGGCAGGTTTGCTTGGCGCATTTCTGCAGTGAGAAATGCGTCCCGAAGTCAGGATTGGGCGAATGCCGACGATACAACAGTTGATCCGGAAGCCCCGGGTGAAGCCAGTTTACCGCGAGAAATCGCGCCATATGGAAGCCTGCCCGCAGAAGCGTGGCGTGTGCACGCGCGTCTACACGACGACGCCGAAGAAGCCGAACTCCGCTCTGCGTAAGGTTGCCAAGATCCGGCTGACGAACGGCTACGAGGTCATCGGCTATAT
>CAYYDL010000225.1:0-2650 GCA_964470545.1 uncultured Hyphomicrobium sp.
TCCGAACCTCAATGACGATGATTGGTTGTGGGGCGGTGATCTTGAACAAATTCAGAAAACGATCACATACGGTGCGCGTGCGGGAAATCCCGATACCCACGATACCATGATGCCCCGTTTCGGTGTCGATAAAATCCTTGAGCCGGCGCAGATCAACGACGTCGCAAACTACGTCCGGTCTTTGTCGCACCTTGAGATCGATGCAGCAGCGGCAGCCCGCGGCAAGCAGATTTTCGCGGATAACTGCGCGGCGTGCCATGGCGATGATGCCAAAGGCAACACCGATATCGGCGCGCCGAACTTGACAGACGCCATCTGGCTTTATGGAAACAGCCAGCAAGCGGTGATGCACAGCGTCGAAACCGGCCGCGGTGGCGTCATGCCGGCATGGATCGGCCGTCTCGATCCCGTGTCGATCAAGATGGTGGCGGTCTATGTCCATTCGCTCGGCGGCGGTAGGCCGGAACCGAGCAAAGCCGAAGACGACAAGACCGAAGAGAAAGAACACCACAAAGACCACAAAGACGAGAAGTCCGAGGCGCCTGAATGACCATGATGGGTGGGCATAACAAGTTCATCACCGATGCGGCTCCCTCTCAGCCGGGGGCCCACAAGGAGCCGTCTGCCTACGCATCCCACCAGAAAATCTACCCGAAAGAAGCGCACGGCACGTTTCGTAATATCAAGTGGGCCGTGCTCGTCGTTACGCTCGGCATCTATTACGTCCTGCCCTGGCTGCGTTGGGATCGCGGCCCAGGCCTTCCCGACCAGGCCTTCCTGCTTGATTTCGCCAATCAGCGTCTGCTGTTCGGACCGCTCCAGATTTGGGCGCAGGAATTTTACTACGTCACGGGTGCCCTCGTCGTGTCGGCGCTCGCGTTGTTCCTCGTGACGGCTGTCGCCGGGCGCATGTGGTGCGGTTACGCCTGCCCGCAGACGGTTTGGACCGATCTGATGATCGCAGTCGAGCGCTTCTGGCAGGGCGACCGCAATGCGCGTCTGCGGCTCGACCAACAGCGCTGGTCGATCGAGAAGATCTGGAAGAAGAGCGCGACGCATGTCAGCTGGTTGCTGATCTCGGTGCTGACCGGCGGCGCACTGATCTTCTATTTCCGGGATGCTCCGACCCTTGCGGGTGAACTCGCAACCGGAACGGCGCCGTATGTCGCCTATGCGTTCCTCGGTATCTTCACGATGACGACATATCTGCTCGGTGGCCTCGCACGCGAGCAGGTCTGCATCTACATGTGTCCTTGGCCGCGCATTCAGGGCGCGATGCTGGATAAGGACTCGCTCTTCATTTCATATCGCGACGTTCGCGGAGAGCCGCGCGGCGCGCACAAACGCGACCAGAGCTGGGAAGGCCGTGGCGATTGCATCGACTGCAAGGCCTGCGTCGCCGTCTGTCCGATGGGAATCGACATTCGCGACGGAGCCCAGCTCGCGTGCATCCAGTGCGCACTCTGCATCGACGCCTGTAACGAGATCATGGATCGCGTTGGACGCCCACGCGAGTTGATCGCCTACACGACGGTCCGCAACCTCGAAAGCGCCACCAAAGGGCCACGCGAGGGGTGGCGCATCATCCGCCCGCGCACGATCCTCTACAGCGTCCTCATTGCCGCGATCGGCGGCCTGATGACCTGGTCGTTGCTCAATCGCGCCGATCTTCAGATGAGCGTCCTCCCTGATCGCAATCCGCTGTTCGTGGTGCTGAGCGACGGCGGTCTCCGCAACGGCTACACCGTCAAGATCACCAACAAGCTGCAGACGGCGCGGCAGTTCCGGATCGGCGTTTCCGGTATTTCCGGTGCGCATGTCCAGTTCGTGGAATTCGACGGATCGGACCCGGTCATCGGCGTCGCGCCCGCCGAAGTGCGTCCCGTGAAGCTCTTCGTATCGGTCGATGGCCCGGCCCGGAAGGAATTGCAGGGCGACGCCACGCCGCTGACGATCTCGGTCACCGATGTGAAAACCGGCGAAACGGCAGCGCGTAAAACCATCTTCAGCGGGCCGGCACAATGAAGCAGGCGATGGACATCCGCGGCGGACTGAACGGCTGGCACATCCTTTTCGGCATGATCGCCTTCTTCATGGTCGTCATGGCCGTCGACAGCCTGATGGTCTACAAGGCGGTTTCGACATTCTCCGGCGAGACGCCGGACGCCTACCGATCGGGCCTCGACTACAATCAACGCATCGCCGAGCAGCGCCTTCAGGATAAGCTCGGCTGGACTGAAGCGACCAAATTCGACGCTGCGACCGGCACTTTTGTCGTCACGCTGAAGGATCGTGACGGCCACGGCGTCGACGGCTTGCAGGTCACCGGTGCAGTCGGACGTCTCGCGACGGATATCGACGATCATGATTTTGCATTTACGGCTATCGGCAACGGATCATATACGGTTGTGATTCCCAATCTGACGGAAGGAGAATGGGAAGTCTCCTGGGCCGCCAGCCGAGGTAAAGGTCGCGATCGTGATATCGTTTATCGGTCGAAGGGGAGCCTATGGAAGCAGCCCTGAACGCTTCCACGAAGCTGCAGAGGGGGGCATCCAGAAGCGATCCGGCGGGCGTCGAAACGGTTACGCTCTCGGTTCCCGATATCGTGTGCGGAAATTGCATCCGCACGGTGGAAACGGCGCTCAGA
>CAYYDL010000226.1:0-2906 GCA_964470545.1 uncultured Hyphomicrobium sp.
AGAGCACCGTTCGACGCCGCTCGCGGTCGACACGAAACACACCTACCTCGGCAACGGCGATGTCTTCGTCGGCCGCCCTCTGGCCATCCGTTTCGCAACGCGCGACGAAGCTGAAACGAAGCGCGAGAAACTACCCAACCCGGAAAACTGGATCATAGTGGAAGACTGATCGTCGAGCGGCTCTTCCTGATCCATCTTGCCGGCGCAAACCCGGATCCAGTCAAGTCTTTGGACGAAGCGATCACTCCGTCTCGGCGCGCTCCAGCAACGACGCGTCATCAGACCCGAACCGCGGCTGCAATTCGCCCGCTTCTTCGAGCGCATGCGCAAGATCCTCCCGCGCCTTCTCCGCCTGCCGCTGCCGCGCCCAGAGGCTCGCATAGAGGCCGTTCTTGGCGATGAGCTCCGCGTGCGTTCCCTGCTCTGCGACGCGGCCCGCCTCGAACACCAAAATCATGTCGGCGTGCACGATCGTCGAGAGCCGATGCGCAATGACGACCGTCGTCCGGTCCTTCGAAACGCGGTCGAGCGCGTCCTGGATTTCTTTCTCCGTATGGCTGTCGAGCGCGCTCGTCGCCTCATCGAGCAGCAGGATCGGCGGCGCCTTCAAAATCGTCCGCGCGATCGCGACGCGCTGCTTCTCGCCGCCCGAAAGTTTTAAGCCGCGTTCGCCGACCATGGTGCCGTAACCATCAGGCAACGCGCGAACGAAGTCGTCGATCTGCGCGAGTTTTGCCGCCGCATAGACTTCATCGTCTGTCGCGTCGGCACGGCCGTACTTGATGTTGTAGAAGATCGTGTCGTTGAACAGCACGGTGTCCTGCGGCACGACGCCGATCGCTGCACGCAGCGACGATTGCGTTACGTCTCGGATATCCTGTCCGTCGATCAGGATGCGCCCGCTCGTCACGTCATAGAAGCGGAGCAGCAACCGCCCGACCGTCGACTTGCCCGCACCTGACGGCCCGACGATCGCGACCATCTTCCCTGCGGGCACCTCGAACGACACGTCTTTCAGAATGACCCGCTCGGGATCGTATCCAAACTTCACATGATCGAAGCGAATCGCGCCGCCCGAAACGTGAAGCGTCTCCGCACCCGGCCGGTCCGCAACTTCTGGATTCTGATCGAGCACTTCCATCATCCGCTCGATGTCGGTCAGCCCCTGCTTGATCTCGCGATAGACCATGCCCATGAAATTGAGCGGCATGAAGAGCTGCAGCATCAGCAGATTGACCATCGCGAAATGGCCGACGGTATCCTTCCCCGCCACCACGTCGTTCGCCGCCATAATGAGGCAGATCGTCAGCGCGATCGTGAAGATGATCGCCTGCCCCGAGTTCAGCACCGCAAGCGACGTATAGGTCTTGATGCTCGCCTTTTCATAGGCCGCCATAGATTTGTCGTAGCGCGCAGCTTCGCGTCCTTCGGCGCCGAAATATTTCACCGTTTCGTAGTTCAGCAGACTATCGATCGCTTTCGTATTGGCGTCGGTATCGCTTTCGTTCATCGCGCGGCGGATCGATAGCCGCCAGTCTGTCGCGCGGATCGTGAACCAGAGGTAAGCCGCGATCATCCCGACGATGGTCACGATATAGCGCCAGTCGAACTCGTACGCGCACACGACGATGATCATCAGAAACTCGACGATCGTCGGTATCAGCGTCATCAGCGCCATGCGGCTGATATTCTCGATCCCGGTCCGTCCGCGCTCGAGCACGCGCGTCAGCCCGCCAGTCTTGCGTTCGAGGTGGAACCTGAGCGACAGCCTGTGCATGTGCTCGAACGTCGTGAGCGCAAGCTTTCTGACGGCGTGCATCGCGACGCGCGCGAACATGCCTTCGCGGACCTGCACCAGCAGCGACATCACGATCCGTGCGATACCGTAGAAAATCGCGGCCAGCACCGGCGCGCCGACAAGCCACGGTAGCGTCTGGTTACTCGCGACATGACCGCCCGACGCCGCGACCAAGGCATCCGTCGCCCACTTGAGCGTGAATGGAACGCCGACCGTCACCGCCTTGGCGATGACGACGATGACGAACGAGATGACGACGGTGCGCCGGAGATCCGGCCGGTCCTCGGGCCAGACATAGGGCCACAGAGCCCTCAGAACCCGTGACGTTTCGCTGGACGGAATGAGACGCGCCAGAAACCCGTTCCGGGCCGCGCGAAGGTTGACGGAAGCTTTTTGCATTGGGCCTGAAATAGGGTCAAGCGGCAGGAAAGTCCATCACCCGCGCCGACGCGGCAGATAGAGCCGTTCACAGGGATAGATACGGTTCGGGTCGCTGATGACGTCGCGATTGGCCCGGTAGATCCGCAGGAAATAAAGTCCGCTGCGATAATGGCGCAGCGCAATCCGCCAAAGGCTGTCGCCGGGCGCAACCACGTAATGGCCCGGCACCAGGATCTTGTGCCCCGCGGCGCGGCAACGTCCCTGTCGCGCGCGGCGGATCCACCGCTTGACCACGGGACCGCGCGCCATGTGATCGTTCGCCTCGCGAACGATCTGCGCTTCATGAGGCGGTGCCGTCGCGGCCGCAGTGCTTTCCGTTTTGCTCTCGGGCGGCTCTGGCGACGCCGCAGCCTTTTCCCGAGCGGCCTTGTCTGCAGCAGCCTTATCGGCGGCAGCTTTTGCCGCTGCCTGCTCGGCCGCGCGCTGCCGGTCGGCGGCATCCTTCGCAGCGGCCTCTTGTTGAGCTTGCGCCTCAGCCGCTTTCGCCGCATCGGCTAAACGCTGCTTTTCGGCCGCTTCCTTGGCCGCAGCCTCTTGCTTGGCTTCCTGTTCTGCTGCCCTGAATGCAGCGTCCCGCTTGGCGTCCTCGGCGGCTTTTGCCGCGGCATCGGCCAAGGCGCGCTGATGCTCTTCTTCTGCGCGCTCCCGCTGATCTTCCGCCGTCTTC
>CAYYDL010000227.1:0-4146 GCA_964470545.1 uncultured Hyphomicrobium sp.
TTGTGCGGGATCCGGCACATGGCCGCTGACCGGCAATACGTGTTGCGGACTGGTGCCCCAGGTGACCAGTGGCGCGATTCGAGTCGATTCGATTTCGACGTCCTTATCGAAGCCTGCGTCGTCGTCAGTCCGCAGCATTCGCCACTGCGCGAGTGCTTGTTCCCAGAGCGCGGCTTTCGGCGCGAATTCGCGGCCATGGAGATAGTCGAACGTCTTCTCGTCCGGCGCGATAAGTCCGGTGCGCGAGCCGAGCTCGATGGAGAGGTTGCAAAGCGTGAGGCGTCCTTCGATCGACAACGCGTCGACGGCCGGACCGGAATATTCGACGGCGTGCCCTACCCCGCCTTTGGTGCTGACACGGCCGATAAGATGAAGCGCCATGTCCTTGGCGGTGACGCCGCGGCCGAGCCGACCGGTAAAGCGCACACGCATCGTCTTGGGTCGCCGCAAGACGAGGGTCTGTGTCGCGAGCACATGTTCGACTTCCGTCGTGCCGATACCGACAGCCAAGGCGCCGAGGGCTCCCACGGTGCAGGTGTGGCTATCGCCGCAGACGAGTGTCGATCCGGGGAGCGCGATCCCAAGTTCGGGCGTAACGACGTGGACGATGCCTTGCCGTCGATCCCCGATCCCGAACAGCCTTATTCGGCTGCGTTCGGTGTTCTCACGCAATGCGCGTGAGAACGGGGCGCCGCCCCCGAATGAATCGTCGGAACGGCCTTTTGCGGTGGAAATGATATGATCCTGCACCGCGATTGTCAGTTCAGGATTGCGAACGCTGCGGCCGGCCTCCGCGAGTTTGGCGAAAGCGACATTGGAGCCGAAATCATGAAGAATGTGCCGGTCGATGTGGAGGACGTCGGTGCCGTCGCTGCGCGACATCACGAGATGCCGGTTCCATATCTTGTCGAACAGCGTGCAAGGTGTGCGCATTGTGTCCCCGTCTCTTCAGCCTTTTGCTTTGGACGGGAAGGCGGTCGTGAAATTGATGCGCAGGTCTTCCCTGTTGAGGAAGATGTGCTCGCGCATGAGATATTCCGCGCGCGAGCTTTGATGCTGTGTGATGGCAGACAAGATGCGTTCGTGGTCGCGAAAGGCGCGCTCGATTGCATTCCTTCCGTAGAGCTGTCGAACCTCTTCCGGAGTATGCGGCTGCCCATTCGAGTCATAGACCATCGGCAGACGCATCGTATCGCGCACTGCGCGGATAAGGTATTCGTTGCCGCTTTCGGCAGCCAAGACCGAATGAAAGATCTGGTTGATATTGTTCCACCGGTTGACGCCAGATGCATCCGTATCCGGACTTGCGAGAATGTCGCTGCCCTCCGCCATGCAGGAGGCGAGTGCCTGATCGGCCGATGGAGACAACCCCTGCTCGGCGACGATCCGGCAGGCCATTCCTTCCAGGGTTGCACGAACGTCGAATGCGGCAAGCAAATCGGACAGTCCGAAGCCGCGCATGGTGAACCCGCAATTCGGTTCGTAGACCAGCAGGCCTTCGTGCGCGAGCGTGGCCATGGCGTCTCGCACCGGCGTGCGGGACACATCCAGCCGCTTCGCGACCTCCACTTCCTTCAAGCGGTCTCCAGCCCTGAATTCGCCTGAGAGAAGCAAGTCGCGAAGTTGCCCAAGCACTTGCTGCGAGCGGGTCAATTCTCTGAGCACGGATGCCTTCCTTAGCTACCGGATTGTATGCAATATTACGATCAAGGCGGCAACAGTATTTGACAATGACCAGGCCCGTGCTAGCTTTGCATACAATATTGCCAGAGACCATAACACACACGATCGCCCGGGACACAAAGGGCGACGCTCGCACGGGAGGAAAATATGCTTTTCAAGCTGGCGCGCGCAGGTTTGATCTGCGCGCTGGCGGTGACCGGCGTCACGCGCGCCGCTTACGCCGACCGTCTCACTGTCGCGCAATACGGCATCCTGGTCATCACCTTGCCGTTCGCGGTCGCGACCGAGAAGGGCTTCTGGAAAGAGGAAGGCCTCGACATCGACGGCATCATCAGGAGCAATGGCGGCGGCACGTCCGTCCGCAACATGCTGGCGAGCGATCTGCCGATCGGTGAAATGGCCCTGTCAGCGGCGATCGCGGCCAAGAATCACGGCATCGACGTTCGGATAATCGCCGACGACGCCAACACGATCGGCGAGGTGTCCTGGGCGACCAAGAAGGACAACGGCATCAAAACGGTCGAAGACCTTTCAGGAAAGAAAGTTGCGTTCACCAGTCCGCAAAGCATCACGGAAATCACGCTCAAGACGATCCTGCAGAAGCACGGGATGCTCGACAAGGTGCAGACGATCGCCGCCGGCGGCCTCGGCACAGGGCTCACGGCGCTCAATCAAGGCGCCGTCGATGCCGCGCCGATCGTCGATCCGATGCTGACCAAACACGGCAGCGAGTACAATATCTTCATCAGCGGCGCCAAGGAGCTGCCGGACCTGTCGTGGTCCGCCCTCGTCGTCACCGGCGACTATCTGAAGAAGAACGAGGACAAGGTCCGTCGCATTCTGCTCGCGCGCGCCAAGGCCGTCGACTTCATCTATGCGCATCCCGAAGAGACGCAGAAAATATACGCGAAATACTGGAACGTGTCGCCGGAGGAAGCTGCCGCGGCGCTGCCGAAGTTCTATGCTGTGAGGGTCTGGAAGCGCGGCGAATTCAATATGAAGGGCTTCGAGACGATGATCCGCGGCATGGAATTGGTCGGATCGATCGACAAGGGCTACGACATCACGCCGATGCTCGAGACGAAGTTTCAGCCCTTGCTGAAAGAAAATACGAAATAGCGCCGGGCGGGCGAGAGCGAGGTCTTCGGCCGGATGTCGCGACAAATCCTTGTCGTCAGCTTGCGCACGGGCTTCCTGATTGGCGCCGTCGCCATTCTCGAATTTCTATGCCGGACGGGCATCGTTCCGCGCCTGACGCTCATCCCGCCGTCGGAAATGGCGATGAAGCTCTGGTCGGATCTGCTGGCGGGTAGCGATACGGCCGACATGCTGTTCACGGTCACCAACGTGGCGGCGGCGAGCGCCATATCGGTGGCCGCCGGCATCGTCCTCGGCAGCATGGTCCATGCGGCACCCCGGCTGCGCCGGCTGCTGGATCCGCTGCTTGCCTCGTATTATTCCGTGCCCACCTTCGTATTTTATCCCGTGCTGATCGTGCTTTTCGGAATCACGCGGTGGTCCTTGATCGCGATCGGCGCCCTGTTCGGGATAGTCGTCATGATGATGAACGTGATCTCCGGCCTCGATCGCGTTCCGCGCATCCTGATCAAGGCGGCGCGAAGCTTCAACATGGGGCCGATCGAGACGCTCTGGCGAATCAAGTTTCCTGCGGCGGCGCCGTCATTGTTCACCGGGCTCAAGCTCGCGGTCACCTACTCCGTCATCGGCGTCGTGGCCGGCGAATTCATCTTGTCCGTGGCGGGACTCGGAAAGCATATCAAGCTCGCCTACGACAACCTCGACAACCCGTCCATGTACGCCTCGCTCCTGCTGCTTCTCGGCATTGTCGTCGTTCTCTATCTCGTTGTTCACGGCATGGAGCGCGCGGTGTATCGCCGCTGGTCGGCATGACCGCCGTGGATCTGAACGAGCCCATTGCCAGAGGCAGGTGGATCACCAGCTTTGACCCGCTCGTGTTCATAATCGTCGTCGTTCTGCTATGGCAGGTCAGCCATTTTCTCGTCGGCGCGAACGGCCTGGCATCGCCCCTGGAGACGCTCTCGGTATCGCGGAAGCTGCTGGCGAGCCAGTCGTTCTGGCTGGATGCCGCCGCGACCGGTACGGCCTTTGTCTGCGCGCTGTTTGTCAGCGTGTTTGGCGGCCTCGTGATCGGCCTCGTGCTCGGACATTTCCGTCTCGCCGGCGAGGTCTTCGAGCCGGTGATCGGAGTGGCCTATGCCATTCCGAAGATCACTCTTTATCCGATCATCCTGCTCCTGTTTGGACTGTCGCTCTCGGCCAAAGTGGCGTTCGGTGCCTTGCACGGCATTTTTCCGATGGTCATCTTCACGATGAGCGGGATCAAGAACATTCGGCCGGTTCATCTGAAGGCCGCCCGTTCGATGAACCTGTCCTCGCTTCAGACGATTCGTTACGTGATCGCGCCGGCGGCTTTGCCGGAAA
>CAYYDL010000228.1:0-1794 GCA_964470545.1 uncultured Hyphomicrobium sp.
AGGCGCGCGAGCCGGACCGAACCGAAACAAGCAGCGGCGCCTTCTCGTCTCCGAACTTGGCCGAGACGGTATCGCCGACGGCGTCGAGCGCTTGCATGACCTCAGCCTTCAAAGCATCCGGCAGCTTATTGCCTGCGGCAAAGAAGGCCGCGCAAACCTCCGTCGTTATGGTGAACCCCGGTGGTACGGGAAGCCCAAGCGCCGCCATCTCGGCAAGATTGGCGCCCTTGCCGCCCAGAAGCTCAGACATTTCGGCGCTGCCATCGGCCCTTCCCGGCACGAAAGCGTAGACCCATTTCCTTTTGCCGTCGGCGTTCGGCTGTGCCATCAGACCTCCGCTGCGGTCTTCATGCTGCCCATCATTCCCGTCAGGAGTGATCGGCATCGGGGAGTGGTGCCATAGCAAATGCGGCTCGGCATTCCTAGCGTCGCCTCGCCGCCGCCCTTTGGAGCAACACGTCGGAAAGCCTTACTACGATGAGCAAGCTCGAAACGGTTCTCGAAAACTTAGGTCAATCGAAGTCTGCCGGACTTTCCCGCTTATTCGAGCTTTTGCGCATCGATAGCGTATCGACCGATCCGGATCACAAGGCGAGCTGCCTCAAGGCGGCACAATGGTGCGCGGCGACGCTGAAGGACATCGGCTTCGCGGAAGCCAAAGTTGTGCCGACAAGCGGCCATCCGATGGTCGTCGCTCATGACCGGCTCAATCGCGACCCGAACATGCCGCACGTCTTGTTCTATGGCCATTACGACGTGCAGCCGCCGGATCCACTCGAGCTTTGGAAGTCGCCGCCGTTTGAACCAAAAATTGAAAGTGATCCCACTAACGGCGAAGTGATCGTCGCGCGGGGCGCCGAGGACAACAAGGGTCAGCTGATGACCTTCTTCGAAGCGGCACGGGCCTGGAAGACGGTTGCGGGCGATTTGCCTGTCGCCGTTTCCGTCTTGATCGAAGGCGAGGAGGAATGCGGGTCGCCGTCGCTTCCTGAATTTCTCAAGACGCACGGCGATGAGCTCAAGGCCGATCTGGTGCTCGTCTGCGATACGGGTCAGTGGGACAAGGATACGCCAGCCATCACGACCATGTTGCGCGGACTGGTCGGAGACGAGCTTGTCATCACAGGACCGACGCGCGACCTCCATTCGGGCATCTATGGCGGCCCGGTCGCGAACCCCATTCGGGTGCTTGCGAAGGTGATGGCGGCACTTCATGACGACACCGGCAAGGTGGCCGTTCCGGGTTTCTACAACGGCGTCCAGGAACCGACAGCCGAGCAGCTGGCACAGTGGAAAGCGCTCGGCGTCAGGGCCGGATCTTTCCTCGGCTCCGTCGGCCTTTCAATGCCTGCTGGCGAGAAGGGCCGTTCCGTCATCGAACAGTTGTGGTCGCGGCCAACGCTCGAATTCAACGGTGTGACCGGCGGCTATCAAGGCGTTGGTTCGAAAACCGTGATCCCGGCGAAGGCATCGGTGAAGATCACATGCCGGCTGGTTTCCGGCCAGGATCCCGATCATGTCATGAAAGCGATCCGCGATTATGTCGCGACGCTCATTCCCGCCGATTGCAAGGCGACGTGGCTCGGTTCTCACGGTTCCGGCGCGATTATGTTCGACACGCACGATCCGACGATGCGCGCGGCCGCAAAAGCGCTGGAAGAAGAACAGGCAACGACTCGTGGGCAGCTAGAGCTGTTTGGCGCGTTGCTGAACACGCTGACAGATGTCCAGGAAGGGGCGATGTTCGCCGACCAAGCGGACGACATCACTCTGCACCGAATCGTTCTCGGGGAT
>CAYYDL010000229.1:0-5743 GCA_964470545.1 uncultured Hyphomicrobium sp.
ACGCCGCAGAGATAGAGCGTCGCCATCGACTTTTCCCAGAGCCCCGTGACAGCGCAGTACGATGTCATCAGCGCGACGAGGACTGCGAGGCGCGGGCCCGACAGGCGATAGCCAGCGAAACCGGCCAATAGGACCATTCCGAGCCACGGGAAGTCGACGAGAAAATCGCGGATCGGATTCAGGATATAGAGCAGCAGAAACGTGCGGAACGCTTCGATGGCATCAAAGAAGTGAATGTTGACCCAGTCGACGGCTGCCTTCCACAAAGGTGCCGTAGAGACTTTTATCGCTGAGGGAACTGCTGCGAAGGCCGGTACGTAAACGCTGAGCAGCGTCGTGACGGCAAGAAGCCCGACAGCGAGGAGCAGCATCGGATTTCGCTGCACGAACGTGAGATCTTGACTGTGCATGGCTGGCCGCTGGCGCGCCGCCGCTTGGCTCAGCCGATCGAGCACGATTGCAAGCGCAACGATTGCGAGGCCCGCTTCCATGCCTTGCCCGATCTTCAGCGCCCGAAGGGCAAGGAGAACGTCGTATCCCAGTCCGCCCGCGCCGATCATCGACGAAATGATGACCATGTTCAGAGCCAGCATGATCACCTGATTGACGCCCACCATCAGCGTCGCTCGGCCGGACGGAAGAAGGACTCGCAGCAGTTTCTGGCGCTGCGTGCAGCCAACCATCTCACCGAAATCGTCGATCTCGTGGGGCACACGTTTCAACGCCAGGACGGTCGCGCGGACCATCGGCGGCATCGCGAATACGGCGGTTGCAAGCATTCCCGAGACGGGGCTGTTGCCGAAGAGGAGCAGCATCGGGATCAGATAGGCAAACGTCGGCATCGTCTGCATCAGATCAAGAAGCGGCTCGACAATCATGCGGTCGAGCCACGGCTTGCGGTATGCGAGAACGCCGAGTGCCAAGCCGACGACGACGCAAAGCGGAACGCTGATTGCAATAAGCGCCAACGTCAGCATGGCGCTGTTCCACTGGCCGAAGAGCGCGATGTAGATCATGCAGGCAGCGGCGACCGCGGAGAGCCGCCAGCCGCCGAACGCGTAGCCGGCGATGGCGAATGCGCCACAGATGCCGACCCAAGAAAGGCGCGGCAGCATGACCGCATTCGGGCCATAGCCGGACTTCCATCCCTTTGCGAGGATGTCGATCGCCCACTGCAGCGGAACGTTGAAAATGTCGGTTATTCCGCGCGTCAGCCAAGTGAAGTTCGTCTTCAGCCACGCCATGACAGCCGAAATCCAATCGGAGATTGGAATGATAGCGCTCTCGGGATACTTCACGGCCCAGGGAGCAATGCTTGGGAGTATGTAGAGGATCGCGACAATGGCGATGACGGCAATCCATAACAACGTCGAGACCGAAATGGCCGGGGCCCTCACCGGCGCTGACGTATCAGCGACCGTCATGCCCGGACCTCGCGGAGCTGGTCGCGGTCTGCCAGCAGGTCAATCACGTCGTCCGGTGTTACCTCACCGAGCGGTCTACCATCGACGCCCGTCACCAGGAAATTCTTTCGTATCCCGACGATGCGGGCCGAGAATGTCGCGATCTTATCGGTCGCCAAAACTGAGCCGCCACAATCAGACGGTGACGAGACGGGCCGCATCAATCGAGCCGCCGACATTACCTTCGCGCGTTGCACGTCGCGCGTAAATTCGGCCACATAATCGGTGGCGGGATGTAGAACCAATTCCTCTGGCGTGCCGGTCTGTATAATTTCGCCGTCTTTCATGATCGCCACGCGGTCGGCGAGCCGGATTGCTTCATCGAAGTCGTGGGTGATGAACACGATTGTCTTCTTCAGCACACTTTGCAGGCGAAGAAGCTCGGTCTGCATCTCGCGCCGGATAAGCGGATCGAGTGCCGAGAACGGCTCATCCAGAAACCAGATCTCTGGTTCAACGGCGAGGCTTCGCTCAATTCCAACACGCTGCTGCTGGCCGCCCGAAAGCTCGCGGGGATAAAACTGCTCGCGTCCAGCGAGGCCGACGAGATCTATTACCTTGCGCGCGCGCGCTTCGCGCGTTTTTCGATCGACTCCCTGGACCGATAGCGGAAACGCGATGTTCTCGAGCACAGTCAAATGCGGAAGCAGGGCAAAGTGCTGGAATACCATCCCCATCCGGTGGCGGCGAATTTCGATGAGTTCGTCGGGAGAGGCCTTGAGGAGATCGATCCCGTCGAACTCGATTGATCCCCAGGTGGGCTCGATCAGGCGCGAAAGACAGCGAACGAGCGTCGATTTGCCGGAACCCGACAGACCCATGACGATGAAGTTCTCGCCGCGTCTGACTTCCAGCGAAGCCCGACGTACCGCTCCGACGAGCTTAGCTTTGCCGAGATCTTCAGCAGTCGGAACGCCTTTGTGTCTCGCCATGAAGTCTTTCGCGCCGTCGCCGAAAACTTTCCAGACGTCCTTACAAAGGAGCTTAACCGGCCGGTCGTCTTTGGCGGCTTTCGGTTCATCGCGCAGGGGCGCTTGGTCGTTCATTCTGGATCGCTCCGTTGCGCTCGTGCGCATCGTGGGCCTTCAAAACAGTAGGGAACCGGCGAGCGCCCGTTACGGCCACCGGTTCCCCGCGGCATGTCACTCAGTCTGGCAAAACAGATTCAACCGATTACTTATTTCGCCCATTCCTTCCATTTGGCCTCATTGGCGTCGATCCAAGCTGCGGCGACATCATCCATCGATTTGCCATCCAGATCGATCTCGCCGGACATCTTGTTCAATTCATCGGTGTCGATCGTATAGTTCTTCGCAACCTTGTAGGCGACCGGCCACTTATCCTTCAGGCCTTTCCATGAATACTTCCAGATCTCGCCGTGTGGTTTGCCGCAGTCGTATTTCTTATCGGGATTCACGCCCCATTTCGGATCCGTGTAGCAAGCGGGTTCATATTCCGGGAATTGGACCCATTCGCCTTTATACTTTGCCGGTGCCCAATGCGGTGAATAAATCCAGAGCATGATAGGCGCTTTACGCTGGTAGGCGGACTCGAGCTCGGCGAACATCGCGCCGTCGGTTCCGGCGTGAACGACGACGAATGGGAGGCCCAATGCCTCTACGCGCTCGTCATCGAACCCTTCCCACGTCACAGGACCTCCCAGATAACGGCCCTTCGGCGCTGTATCCGGTGTCGAGAAAGCTTCCGCGCATTTCGGATCCTTGAGCGCTTTCCAGTCAGGAAGACCGGGACATTTCTCTTTCATGTATTCCGGAAACCACCACTCTTCCTTGGCCTTTGGTCCCAACTTGCCGAGGCGTTCAGTCTGACCTGTCGCATCGGACGCCTTCATCGCCTCGCGCGCGGTTGTGTCCCAATATTCGACGCCAATATCGATGTCGCCATTCGTAAGCCCCGTCGTAAGGCTCGAGAGATAGTCAGCCGTTGGATATTCGACGTTGTAGCCGAGCTTCGTTAGGATGCCGCCGAGGATCTTGGCGTTGAGATTGACGCTCGTCCAGTCGAACAAGGCGATCTTGATCGGGTCGGTCGATTCCGGTGCGCCCGCCATGGCTTGGTTGAAGCTTGCGAGCGACAGGATCGCGGCGCACGCTCCGCTGGCCAAAACTCGTTTGACGGTATGGTACATAGGTTAGCCTCCAAGCCAACTTTGTTGAGGTCGAACTGTCGAATTCCGTACGGCTAGACTTTCCTGAGAGTGATAATTTTTGAATTATGCTACTTATTTCTCGCGGCGTTCAAGGCCAAATTCCGTGCAATTGGCGCAAATATAATCGGCACATCATCGAATGCAGCATTCACATTCTTCAACTGCCCGACGGCATCTGTGCGCGTGCGCTGCACGATTATCGAAGGCGCTCTGATTGTTTTTGGCGTGTCGTCAAAGCGCTTCCCGCCTGCTCAACCGACAGGAGTGACGCTGCTGAATTTTGTGTACTTCTTCGTGTGAAGCGCTTCGCACAACGCACCACAAATGCGCCGCATCAATCGACTGAGCGAATAGAGGTGGGCGATGCAGCAACGCAGGCGCGTCGTTGAAAGACGCGAAGATAACGGGCGCCGCTTTCGCGCGCAGGAGCAATTGCTTCACATACAGCGGGAGCGACCGCTCTGACCAATTACAACCGGATGGCGCGCACGAAATTGCGGTAAAGCGTTTCGGCGTCCGCTGCGAAATTTGCGGCGTGCGGTTTGGCGGCTTCGGCCATGCGCGGCAGGGCGCCAGGCCCGTGGGTTCGCTCCAGAGCTTCGGCGTAAGCGGGAATGTTCCCCCAATCCGAAATCGTGTTGTCTTCGATTTCGACGTGATACTGCATGCTCCATGCATTCTTGCCGACGCGCATCGCTTGGCACGGACACGCGTCCGACTTCGCCAGGAGCACGGCGCCTTCGGGCGGCTGCGCCACACGCACCGAATGCCATTGCACCGCTTTGAACGCGCTTGGCAATTCGCCGAAGATGGCATCGCTTTTCGCGTCAGGCGTCAGCGCTACATCGAGAATTCCAATTTCAGGTGGGCGTTGGGGACCGCAGGTGCCGCCAAGAGCGTCAGCCAAAAGCTGATGGCCAAGGCACAATCCCATGAAGGGCTTTTCGAGATCACGGACCCAGCGCTGGATCGCGCGTTTTTCGTCAATGAGCCAAGGGTGGTCTTCGACGTCCCAGACGTCCATGGGGCCGCCCATCACCCAGAGCGCATCATAGTTTTCGAGTGGTGGGATCAATTCGCCTTCGTCGAGTTCGACCGCGTCCCAGGCAATACCGTCGGCGGCAAAAAACTTGCGAAAAATGCCGGGGTGCTCGCACGCAATATGCTGAAAGACGAGAAAGCGCATGCAACCCTTCTGTGCTCCGCAATTTTTAGTCTGCTCTGCCACACTCGGAGCGAAATTTCCATCGTGAAGAAACAATGTTTCTAAGCTGTCTTTTGCGAGTTTTCATTTGCCAGAGAATTGCGAGCGCATGCGGGCTGAGCTCGCAATCCTCAACGAATTCAATTGCGTCGCATAACTGTCGCGCACTTCGGCAATGATAAGCGGCGCGTCCAGCGCACGAACGGCCGCGCGATCTTTGGCCGTCGGCGGCCTATCGTGAGCGCAGGCGCCGCTCGATGGCTCAGAAATAAAGCGAATTTGGCGAGCGCAGGCCGATAGCAATCCGAGGTTCACATGCTCGAAGAGGCGCAGGACGTGGCCCCGTCCGAAGCAGAAATCGCACCGCGCCCATTGGTGGACAAGCGCGTCGGCCCGTTTCGGCAAATTTTGCTTTGGCCCGTAGAACTGGTGCCGATGAAGCCCGAGGCAGATCATCACGATTTTGCTGCTGTGCTCGCAACGCTCGGGCCCGACAATCCCTGGAAAGTTCTCGACGATGAATTCACGGGCGATCCGAAGGATTTTCAGGAACGCCACTACAATGAATTCGTGACTTTCCTGCCGCCGGTGCAGCGTTTCCTTTATGGCAGCGGCCGAGGCAAGGCTGCCGGGACGGTGACATCCGAAAGTCCGATCACGACGTTCCGGCGGAGCGACGTTCAATCCGTGCGTGTGGTGCTCACTCCGGGGGCGGAAGCCGTCGTGCTCAACGTTGCGCACGTCGATTTCTATTTCTTCTTCGAGATCGATATCGCGATCCTGGCGCTTGAACTCTCTTGCGACGATATCCGTCTCGCCGACGCGCAGGACGTGATGTTCCGGCTCGGCCGCACCCATCCGGCATATTGGGAAAGGACGGGCGTGGCCGGACACTGCCCGGTCAAG
>CAYYDL010000230.1:0-1810 GCA_964470545.1 uncultured Hyphomicrobium sp.
CTGCCTTTTATGCCATCCGATCCGCGCATCGTCGACTCTACCGGGGCGCTGGAACTACGGCAGGTGCCGGACAAGATGCTCGTCATTGGTGGCGGCATCATCGGGCTCGAGATGGCGACGGTCTATTCGACGCTCGGTGCGCGGCTGGATGTGGTCGAGTTGCTCGATGGTTTGATGGCCGGCGCGGACCGCGATCTCGTCAACATTTGGCAGAAGGTTAATGCACGCCGTTTCGACAAGGTCATGCTGAAGACGAAGGTCGTAGCGGCCGATGCGAAGCGCGACGGTATCTACGTCACGTTCGAGGGGGAGAATGCGCCGCCTGAGCCGCAGCGTTACGGTCTCGTGCTCGTTGCCGTCGGACGCAAGCCGAATGGAAAAATGATTGCGGCGGACAACGCGGGCGTGGCGGTTTCAGAGCGCGGGTTCATTCCCGTCGATAAGAACATGCGGACAAACGTGGCGCACATCTTTGCCATCGGCGATATCGCGGACGAGCCGATGCTCGCGCATAAAGCCGTGCACCAGGGGCATGTCGCGGCCGAGAACGCCGTTGGTAAAAAAAGTTTCTTCGATGTGCGGCAGATTCCGTCTGTCGCCTATACGGACCCCGAGATCGCCTGGGCCGGCCTGACCGAGACGGAGGCCAAGGCGCGGGGGGGCATCTACAAGAAGGCGGTGTTCCCATGGGCGGCTTCGGGCCGCGCGATTGCGAACGGCCGCGATGAGGGCTTTACGAAGTTGCTTTTCGATGAGGAAACAGAGCGGATTATCGGCGGTGCCATCGTCGGAACGGAGGCCGGGAACCTGATTTCCGAGATTTGCCTCGCGATCGAGATGGGCGCCGATGCGGTCGATATCGGAAAGACGATCCACCCGCACCCGACGCTGTCAGAATCGGTCGGCATGGCTGCCGAGGTTGCGGAGGGCGTTTGCACCGATCTGATGCCCCAGAAGCCGCTGAGGCCGAAAAGTTAAGGCCTTGCAACCCTTGCATTCGTAGGGTCGGTTCGTTATATCAATCTCTATTCGACGTCACCGTCGGATGGTCATGAGGAAGATCAGCCGGTTGGGCACTCTATAGGGGCCCGAATTTTGACCGGTGGGGCTGCGGCCCATCGCGGTGACATCAATTCCAGAGACATCAGCGCCAATAAACCGGGCATCGCGTTCGCGCGGGTCGGGCAAACGGCGTTTCAACCGTTCAACGCAACACGTCCGGCGCCAGCGCCGGGCATATCGTCATCAACCTAGGAGACCTAATGTCCGCTGAACTCGCTACCAAAGAACTCAACCCCTCGCGTGAGGATTTTGCCGCTCTTCTCGCTGAAAGCCTTGCCAAGGACGACCTGTTCGAAGGCTCCGTCGTCAAAGGCAAGATCGTCGGCATCGAAAAAGACATGGCAATCATCGACGTCGGCCTGAAAATGGAAGGCCGCGTGGCGATGAAGGAATTCGGCGTCGGCGGCAAGCCAGGCGACCTCAAAGTCGGTGATACCGTCGAAGTCTACCTGGAGCGCGTCGAGAATGCGCTCGGTGAAGCGGTTCTATCGCGCGACAAGGCTCGCCGCGAAGAGAGCTGGACGCGACTCGAACGCCTCTATGAAAAGGGCGAGAAGGTCACGGGCGTCATCTTCAACAAGGTCAAGGGCGGCTTCACGGTCGATCTCGACGGCGCCGTGGCGTTCCTTCCGGGCTCTCAGGTCGATATCCGTCCCGTGCGCGATATCGGGCCACTCATGAACACGCCGCAGCCCTTCCAGATCCTCAAGATGGACCGCAGGCGCGGCAACATCGTCGTGTCGCGGCG
>CAYYDL010000231.1:0-10552 GCA_964470545.1 uncultured Hyphomicrobium sp.
GGATCGATCAGGAACTGGTTCGAGATGATGTTCTTGCCCTTCTGCTGACCGATCGCGACGTTGCCGTAGGCTCCGAAATTGCCCCAGTTATATTTCGTCGTGATTTCGATCCCCTTGTTGATCGCTTTCTCGTAGTTGAAAGCGTCAAGCACCAGCGCCGCGCCGAACTGGCCATCGTCCAAAAGATCGTGCGCGATTTTGTAATAGGCGTCGACCCCGACTTCGAGACCAGGGAAGATCTTTTGCGTGATCCCGGCATCGAAATAGTGCGAGCGTTCAGGCTGGACCAGACCGCATTTCGTATCGTTGACGCCGGCGATATTCCCGCCGCAAGTCTCCGATTGTTGGACCGTGTGGTCAAACAACGCGACATCCGTCGGCCCTGCCGCGACCTGCGGAGGCGGTGTGAAATATCGCGCATACCCAGCATGCAACGTCGTCCCGGCGTACGGCCGATATTCAAGGCTGACGCGTGGGCTCCACTGGTTGGCATCCACGTACTCGTACATTTGATCGAAGCGCAGGCCAGCGTTCAACGTCAGCTTATCGGTTAAACGAATTTCGTCTTGCGCGTAGACACCGATCAGCCATCCAAGCTTCGATGTTTCGTCGAGCAACCCACCCTTCAAGGTATCGTCATCGGTAATGACCGAAGAATTGCTGATCGCTTTCGTTTGCTCCGCGCTCACCGTGAAGCCCGCCCGGAGCGTATTGTAGGCGTTCAAGCGATACGAGCCGTCGCCCTGGATGCCGTTGAGGAGACTCCGGCGCTGCACGTCCGACGCGATGCCATTGAAGACGAGATCACCGACGTCATCCGGATTGAAATGGAGGTCGCTGTACCGGGAGAAATATGCGATCTGATAGTCGCCGTTTTCGATCTTCCTCTGCAGCGCGATCACATCATAGTAGTTCTGCTCGAACTGCGTTTCATTCAGCAACGCTGAATCGAAGCCAGGCACGTTCGGGACGTTGAAATTAGGAGTTAGCCCCGGCGTATTCGGGATCTGAAAGTTTTGTATCGAGACGCCCGAGATCCAGCTCAAACGCGTCGAATCATCGAGCAGCGCAGAGACGTACCCGAAGCCCTTCTCCTGGTCGGTGTGATCGTGAATGGCGTCCCGGCTCGACGTTGGGTTTTCGATGCCTTCGTCATTCATCAAATAGCGGCCGGTAAAAAAGTAATCGACCGAACCCGAGCTGCCGCCATATTCGAGTTCTGGTGTGAAGGTTCCGCGGCTTCCGCCATACATGCTGATCGTGCCGCCCGGTTCTTGTGCACCAGACCGCGTCGTGATGTCGACGAGCCCGGTCGTGTGCAATCCATATTCGGCGGGCAACGCACCGGTAACGAGCGACAAATTGTTGATGAAGCTCGTCTCCAAGACATCGCTGAACCCGGAGACACCGTCGGGAAGCAGGATACCGTTGATCCTGTATTGCACATTCGCATGGTCGTTACGTATGTGAAGCTGGCCGCTCGCCGCCGAATCCTGGCTGACGCCGGGCGCCTGCAGAAGGGCTTTACTGACGGGCGTTTCGGTTCCTTGCGGCAATGCGCGGAGTGCTTCTTCACCGAACGAATACTGGTTCGTTCCGATCTGAGTGAATATCTCGTTGCGCGCTGCATTGAACGCGTCGTTCTGAAAAACAAGCGGATTGTTCTGGCTCGCTGACGCTGCCGCCGCATCGGGGAAATTGCCATTGGGTGGGTGCGATGCAGCCGCGGGCACTGCTGACGGCTTCGCTTTTGCCAACTGAGCTTTCTTCGCTTTTTTGGCCGCCCCCTTCGTCTGCGGCGCTGTCACGACCACGGCCGGAAGCGACTGCGACTGGGCCGCGGAAGGTGCATTGGATTGCACCGACGTCGATGGAGCCTCCGTACCGGATGTCGCCGTCTGCGCCAGCGCCGTTTCGCCGGAAACAACGCTCGCGCCGGAGCTCAATACGATCACAAGACCACGCAACTTAGGGACAAGAGCCATCTGTGAATTCCATTCGTATGTTATAATATCCGATATGGATGCAAATGCGATGGAACGTTCAAGCATTCTTACGGTCGCAGACTGGGAATGGTGCAGAACTGTTGTCGCGGAGCCACAAACGATGCGACGCCCGCTAACCCACAGCAGGACGCACGTCGCTTCGAAGCAAACGACGCGGTTACGAGCGCAGCAACGAAGTCGCCCTATCGATTTGCTGGTGCCGCGGCATTCGCGGGAGCCGAGGCCGCCAGACCCAGCGCGCTGCGTACGCATTTCGTTGCGTCGGGAAACATCGTCTTGAACTGGCTGTCGCTCGCAAACTCCTCGGCGGCGACTGCCATGCCGAGCAACTTTCCAGCTTCGACATCGCTGCGGTAGTGCACACCTGCGATCATTCGGCTGCGACCGTAATCGGCAGCCCGCGCCAAAAACTCCGCACGCTTCTCTGGCACCATTTGTGCGAGGACAGCCCCAATCGCCGTGCCGAACGTCGTATGTCCCGACGGGTACGACGGACTATACTTTCCCGATTCCAACGGAGTGAGGCCGTTATTCGGCAGATTGTAAGGCCGCGTCCTGCAAAATGCGTTCTTCGCATGGACAGCTGCCGACTTCGTCCTTTCGCTCAATCTGTCGAAGATCGCCATGCATTTGTCGAGCGCCGCGGCATCGAAGGTGATGCCTGCACCCTCGATGAAGCGGGCTACCGAAATCTTGTAGTCCGCAAGCGCATGCTTCGCCTGCGCCTCGCTCCGGTTCCGCTGAAGGGTTTGAAGCTCTTCGAGTTCGAGTCGGGTTTGCGCGCAGCTATCGCATGGCGGCGGGGAAAGGAGCTTGAGCAGAGGATCTGCCGACGGAATCGGGCAATTGAGTTCTTCCGCCGAGGCGGGCAAAGACCAGAGAAGCCCCACTAGGAGAATCACACCGCAGCGCCGCAGGTTCAAAAACACCATCATTGCCCTTTCTGAGCCCGTCGTCTTCATCGCTGGTGTTATCGCAATCGCATGAACCGGTAGCTTTTCATGCCTGTGACAAGCGACGTGCGTCCGCAGGCTGGCTGTCATCATCCTCACCGGCGCCTGCGCGCGAATCTTAGCGGTTCCGTACGACACCGGGAGGATCGAGAAAACGCGTCCGTAGTATCACCTCGAGGATGTTCTCGCTGAAGAGGAAAGGTCGCGGCGGCCGAATCGGAAAACCCATCGAAATGCACCCACAAGTGATGCAGGAGCGCCGCGATTCCACTGAAATCGGCACTTACTGACAATTTGTCATGAACTCTGTTCGGAAGACTGTGGCACCTTTGGCTGCTTTTCACATTCAGGAGTGAAGCCAATGCGCAAGATCACCGTGTTGACGTTTGCTGCCCTCGCCGCCGCGACGTTTGCTGCGGCTCCGGCAGATGCCAGATCTTCATGTTTCAAGAAGTATTCGATGGGTGAGGCGATTTCTCCGGAAACTGCCAAATTCCAAGCCGATGAAGCACTCCTTCAGGCGACGGATTGGGGCGTCTGGGCGACATGGATGGCTGGCGGCGGCACGCCCGGCTATACCTTCAGCCCGCGCAAATATCGCTGCTCGCAAGACGGATTGGTGTGGACCTGCCACGCGCAGGCGACGTTCTGCAAGCTCTGAGGTTTTCTTGGAGCCGAAGCGAAGGCGACAGCAGCGGGACTGTCCCTTCGCAATTGGCTGCGTCGCGTAGTACGCCGAGGATCGTGCTCACGCTCATATATATAGCGAGCGAGCAGCGGCGAGCGGCGGCCCACCTATTCAAATCTCTTTTTTCCGTTGGATTTCGATGACCCTGGCGCCGCCCGGACATCGGAAACCGGCCGCCGAGCATCACGAGGTCCGGAGTGATCGGATCCTTTGTCTTTAATCAGCTTGCGGCGAAGAAACAGAGAGAAGCTGGACGTCTCATCCACGCCGAGAGAAATGCTGAGCACGAGTGCCGCGACGAGCATCGCCCCGATGAGAATCCCACCGAGGTCGCCAAGCGAGAATAAGTCCATAGCCATTGCGAAGGCATCCGCCTTTTGAATTGAACTCCCAGACTACCAGCCCTCTCCTGTCGGCCCTGTTCCCCAAGGAACAGGTGTTTCCGGCGCGATCTCGCCTCCGCATTCACCATTGAAACAACGAAACCGGTTTGGCGGCGCAATGGATATGTGACAGTAAGAACGGGGCTGGTCGCGTATGCTCAAGCCGCGCCTGAACCGATTTCAAATGTCTCCGGAATCTAAAGGATTATGTTCTTCACATCCCGAGGTCTTATGAAGGCCAAACTGACTGGCGTTGCTTGCCTCTTTCTCATCGGCATGGCCGGAAGCGCACTCGCCCAATGCGGCAATGGTCCGGCGGGCTTTAATGCCTGGCTGCAGCGGTTTCGATTGCAGGCCGCCGCGCAAGGCATCCGCTCCGGCACGGTCTTGGCCGCACTTTCCGACGTGACCTACGATCCGAAGGTCATTCGTCTCGACCACTCGCAGCGATCATTCAAACTCAGCTTCCAGCAATTCTACGCGCGCCGCGTGAACAACGCGATGATCCGGCACGGCCGGGCCCTGATGCAGCGGCATCGCGGATTGCTCGACCGCATCGAGCAGCGCTTCGGCGTGCCTGCAGCCGTGATCGTCGCGATTTGGGGACTGGAGACGAATTACGGCGCCAATCTGGGCGCTCATTATTCGATCATTCGTTCGCTTGCGACGCTCTCCTATGACTGCCGCCGCAGTGCCTTCTTCACGGGACAGTTGCTGGACGCACTAAAAATTGTCGAAGAGGGAGATCTGACCCCGGCGCAACTTCGCGGCGGCTGGGCGGGCGAGATCGGTCAGACGCAATTCCTGCCGACGCCCTATATCAAATACGCGGTCGACTTCGATGGCGACGGCCGCAAGGATCTGATCAACAGCGTTCCGGACGTCCTTGCGTCGACAGCAAATTTTCTTGCGAGCCATGGATGGCAGCGCGGAGCCGGTTGGCAGATCGGCTCGGCCAACTATGGCGTCATAGCGGAATGGAATAAGGCTGACGTCTACGACCGCACGATCGCCGCAATGGCCGACCAACTCGCCGGCCGTTGACGCTCTGACGCTTCAGCCGCCCCAGCGCTTGAAGATCACCGACGCGTTGACCCCGCCGAAACCGAAGCCGTTGGAGAGCACATATTCGACATTGCTCTTGCGCGCTTCTGGCCCGATGAGATCGAGACCGGCCGCTTCCGTATCCGGATGTGTCAAGTTGAGCGTCGGCGGCAACACGCCATCACGCAGCGCCATGACCGAAAACACCGCTTCGAGTCCGCCCGCTGCGCCGAGCAGATGCCCGGTTGCCGATTTCGTTGACGAAATGGCCGCGCTCTTTCCTCCGGCAAAAAGCGCACTCATGGCGGCAAGCTCTCCCGCGTCGCCCACCTGCGTCGATGTTGCGTGGGCGTTGAGATAGCCGATGGCTTCAGGAGCAATGCCAGCCATCGCAAGGGCTGCGCGCATGGCCCTGAGCGCCCCGTTCCCATCAGGCGGACCTGATGTCAGATGATACGCATCGGCGCTCGTCCCGTAACCGACGAGTTCCGCCAGCGGAGTCGCGCCACGCCGCGCCGCATGCTCTTCTGTCTCGATGACGAGCATGCCTGCACCTTCGCCCATCACAAAACCGTCGCGATCCCGATCGAACGGCCGTGACGCCTTCGCCGGTTCGTCATTGAAGCCTGTCGAAAGAGCACGCGCCGCCGCAAAGGAACCGAGTGCAACCCTGTTGATGCACGCCTCGGCGCCACCGCAAAGTGCGATGTCCGCTTCGCCGCTGCGGATAAGCCGCAGGCTGTCGCCGATCGCCTGGACACCTGCGGCACAAGCCGTCACCGGCGCGCCCAATGGGCCCTTGAAGCCGAACTGGATCGAGACGTTTCCAGCCGCCAGATTGACGAGAAACGCCGGAACGGTGAAAGGCGAGAGCTTCTTCGCCCCACGCGTCTCGACCGTAAGCACGGCATCTGTAATCGTCAGAAATCCGCCGATACCGGAGCCGATGACGGTCGCCGTCCGTTCGCGTTCCTGTTCGTCTTCCGGATGCCAAGCGGCTTGCGCGAGCGCCTGCCGAGAGGCCTCGACCGCGAACTGAATGAAGCGATCCATCTTCCGGCGGTCCTTGACAGGAATAGCGGCCGCAAGATCAAAACCATGCGGATCTTCGGTAATATCGGGAACGACGCCGCCGACTTTGCAATCGACATCGGGAACAATCGATTGATCGAGACGCCGTAAGCCGGACCGACCTGAAACGAGGCGCTCCCAACTCGCCCCGACGCCGACGCCAAGCGGGGAGACGACCCCCATACCGGTCACGACGATGCGCGGACTTCCGTCAGTACGATCTGCCACAAAGGCTCCTTTCCTGCGGTTTTGCCAATGACGATGAACACCGGCGATTCGAGCCGATAAATGATGTATGAAATTTAAAATGACAAGCTCGCGCGCCGATCAGGGTACCGGCAACATCATCCGAATGATCGGCGTTCGCCTGCGCAAGCTGAAATTGCTCGCTCGCGACCCTGTGGCCCCCATGCCGCGCTTCGGAGCGACGCTCGCTGAACACCAATTTTTATGCTGAAACATGCGGCTTGGCACTAGGCTGAGGGCTTGCTACGGCTTAAGAAAAGCCCGCAATCGTTCCTATCAGATGCTTTTTGCTCGGTTGCAGCCTATGTCTTCGCGCGGAGAAGGTGGACTTCGAAGTCACCGTCACCACGAGGAGCTAGGTTCGTTTTTGCGGCGTTTGTAATCAGAGTTCGTATCGTGAGTAGCGTTCGGACAATCCTGGCAGGTCTTTTCACGGCGCTTGGGGGTTTTTTCCTCCTTGCACTCACTGCGGCAGCGGGTTTCGCGATCTACCTCGCGACCGCGCCCGACAGCGCCGTATCTTCCGCCGCCGCCGATGCCGTTTCGTCGCGACCGCTGATGCGTGCGGAAGCAGCATCCACGCCCCGGCAGAAAGTTGCGTGGCTCGCATCGGCGCCCCTGGCGAGGCCGCTCAACGCGCCGACGCCCGCCTCCAACAGCAAAGCGCGTATCCGGCAGCTACAGAAGGCTCTGGTCCGCGCTGAATGTTACGGCGGCCCGATCAGCGGCGTATGGAGCGACGCAACCAAGGATGCCATGCGCAGCTTCGTCCAGAAGGTGAATGCCGAATTGCCCGTCGGTCGCCCCGACGACGCACTGGTTGCTTTGATCGAGTCCAACGAAACGGCAAAGTGTGAGTTCGGCCGCGCCATTGCGACAGGCGCATTGGGCGTGGGAACAGCCCTTCAGGTCGCGACTCCGTCGAATAGCACGCCGACGCTGACCGCATCCGACAACGCGAACACGAGCGACGAGCCGACGGCACTCGACAGAGTCTGGGCCCCCGCCGGGATGCTGACCCTCGTAAAAGAGTCCACGGATGGCGAACGCCCCGGAACTGCCGCAACAGAAATGGTATCTGCCCCCCAGCCGGCGGCACAGCAGATGACGGCAAGCAGCGACCCGGCGCAGAGCCGTGAACCACAACCGGCCTCACCGCCCTTATCGCCTGCTCATTTCGAGGGCGGCAAGCCGCTGTCGGCCGTTCAGCAGATCGAAGATCAGACCGTCGCTTCCCACTCAGCTCCCGAAGCTTCCCCGGAGCCGCGCGCGAAACCGAAAAAAACGAAGAGTGCAAAACGTCGGCGTGCAAAATATGATGGCGTCGAGGCGACAATCAGCAAGGGCTTCGATTCATTGCAACGCTCGATCGTCTCGATGTTCTAATTTGATAAGGAGTGCGCAAGTGAGACGGCAGACGCGTCGGCGCGCGGCAGCGGCTACGGCAATGATATTCGCAAGCATCTCCGGCGTGGCGACCGCCGGCGAATACGCGCCGCTCAATTGTAATAAGGCCCGCTCACCCGCCGAACGGACGATCTGCGACTCCTATTCACTCGGACAGAGCGAGGCACGTATGGCCACTCTGTTTGCCATCGCAACGTCTTTCGTGGCCATGGGCCAACGAGGCGATATCCAGGACACGCAGCGGCAATGGCTGATCGCGCGCGACGCCTGCGGCAACAACACTGGATGTTTGTCGGCGGCGTACGATCGGCGCATAAGCGCCTTAGAAAAAGTTATCGCGACAATTGCGTCTCGCGGTCCGTATTGAGCATTTCCCGGTAAATGCCCATATGCGGGCCGGAGCGCGCTTCCGGCGGCCAGTGCTCCATTTTGGTCCCTTGCCGCGTGCTCAGCACGCGCGCGAAATGGAGATGATCCCATGATAAGATCCAGTGCCGCGAAGCTTTGCTTATTAACCGGCTCCCTGCTTGCAGTTGCTGCGACGAATGCCAGCGCCGCCGCCGGCGGTATCGAGTGCCGACAAAACTATCAGATCGTTAATGGTCAGCCGATCTCGACTCCTTATTGTCGCGACGGCTATCTCGCCGAGGTCGCCCGCCAATACGGTTTCAAGACCTCCGCCGCATCGATCCGAAATAATCCGTCGCGCAAGGCGGAAATCTGCAGTTATGTTGGTGACGACATCCGGGTGCAAAACACGTGCGCAGAAGTGCTGCCCACTCCGTTTGGGCCCCGCTGAGCAGGCAATTGCGATCGCGGTGATCGGTCGAATTATACGGTCGCCGCAACCTTCCTTAACTTATCGGCTGAATGACTGACTTTCCCGTCACGAAGTTTCAGCTAAACCTCAACCAAGCGAGTGAACAGAAAGGCAGACAGCCATGGCAACGACCACTGCTGTGAAAAATCATTCGGGCGTCTTTTCGATCGGCGGCGATATGCCGGTCAATCGATTGGGCTTCGGAGCAATGCGCATCACCGGCAAAGGCGTGTGGGGCGAACCCGCAGACAAGGAAGAAGCCTTGCGCACGCTCCGCAGGCTTCCCGAGCTTGACATCAATTTCATTGATACGGCCGACAGCTATGGCCCCGAGGTCAGTGAGCGCCTGATCCGCGAAGCCCTCTATCCGTATAAAGGCATTGTAATCGCGACGAAGGCCGGCCTCACCCGCACCGGACCGGACATCTGGATTCCACTCGGCCGCCCGGAATATCTCCGCCAGCAGGCCATTCTCAGCGCCCGCCGGCTCGGCGTCGAACGGATCGATCTCTGGCAGTTGCATCGAATCGATCCGAAAGTCCCGCAGGCGGAACAGTTCGACGCGATCAAAGCGATGCAGGCCGAAGGACTGATTCGCCACGTCGGATTGAGCGAGGTGAATGTCAGGGAAATCGAGGCCGCTCAAAAATTTTTCAAAGTCGCAACGGTTCAGAACCGCTACAATCTCGCCGATCGCTCAAGTGAAGATGTGCTCGATTTCTGCGAGAAACACGGCATCGGCTTCATTCCGTGGTTCCCGCTGGCAGCGGGCGATCTCGCGAAGCCCGGATCGCGTCTCGAAGCGATTGCAAAAAGCCACGATGCCGTCCCGAGCCAAATCGCTTTGGCTTGGCTTCTGAAGCGCAGCCCCGTCATGCTGCCTATTCCGGGAACCTCCAAGGTCAAGCACCTTGAGGAGAATGTCGCCGGCACGAACATCGAGCTCAGCGACAAGGAATTCGCCGAGCTTAGTGCACTGTCGAAGCCGAAGAGCTAGGCTTGATCGGCGGAGAGCTGGCGAATGATGTCGCCAGCTCTTTCATCAGGACGCGCACTTCCGGGTGCTCGTTGCTATCCCAGTCCGCAAGCATCTGGGCCAGATTTTCCTCCCGCTGTCGCAAAAGGCGCGCATAGAGCGCGCGACCGCTCTCCGTCAGTTCGATAGAATCTTCGGGCGCGTCCCGTGCCATGCCCGCCGCCTCGAGCCGGCTAAAAAGCCTGGGCTGACGCATCTCTTTCGGACCGAGTTTCTCGCGAAGTCGGACTTTGCTCGCCCGCCCGCCTGCTTCCCCGATGCGCGCCAAAAGCCAGAACTCGTCGGGTTGCAAGTCGACGCTGAACCGCTTGGCGGTCTGCTCGTAGAAATGCCAGCGATTTTCCTTGGCCGTGATGCGCTCGACGATCCGCTCCAACTCTTCAAGCGAGGTCGCATCGCGCGGCATCTGTAAGGGATCGTTGGTCGGGTCCTTCGCGAGTGTCGTCCTGAGCGGCACCTCCTTGATGGCAAACGAAAGCAGAAATGCCAGAAATGCCATCGCCGATGCCGTTCGGAAAACCGGATGCAGCGACGACACGAACAGGGCGTTGTACGTTTCCTTCACTGCACCCGATAGCGCCGAAATCGCCGCCGGATCGCTCATCGTCCCTGCCAAGTCCGGGGCATTCGCACTGATCTGCCTGTTCAGCGTATAGGCGAAGATCGCACCGAAAAGCGCGGCCCCAACCGAGCCGCCGATCGAGCGGAACAAGGTTGTGCCGGACGTCGCGACGCCGAGCTGCTCGTAATCAACCGCGTTCTGCACCGCCATCACTAGAATCTGCATCACCATGCCGAGGCCAAGCCCCAGCAGAAGCATGTAGGCCGAAGCCGTGAATGCCGATGTATCTGCCGTGATCCGCGACAACAGCGTCAACGCAAGCGCCATGATGGCGGT
>CAYYDL010000232.1:0-5011 GCA_964470545.1 uncultured Hyphomicrobium sp.
AAGGCGTCTACGATCGCCTTATCGTCGGACCTCCCGGCTCGAGAGAGCAGGCCAGCAACGTCTGCGTGCAGCTCAAGGCCCAAGGTTATCACGGCTGCTGGGTGACGACATACTGAGACCATCCGGTGGTGCGGGAATGGCCCGGCCGGCGCACCCCGCGCCGGCCGATCGCGTTTCCATAGCCGGCCATGGAGAGTGTAGACGATGTCGGCAAGCCAGATTGTCGGCCACGCTGGCGTCATGCGGACGGACGAGGAACGCCGTTTTCTCCGCGATGTTCAGCCTGCGGGAGTGATCATTTTCCGGCGGAACGTCTTCGACAGAGGCCAGTTCGCCCGGCTGATTGACGACATGCGCGACGCCGTGGAGCGGGACGATGTCCTCGTTCTCATAGACCAGGAGGGTGGCCGCGTTCAGCGGTTGAAGCCCCCGATTGCACGCGCTCTGCCCCCCGCCGCCGCCTACGCGGACATGTATGCCGACGATCCCGAAGAAGCGAAGGAAGCGGCATTTCTGATCGCCCGGCTGACGGCCGAAGAGCTTCGCGCCTACGGCATCACGATGAACTGCGCGCCTGTCGCCGATCTTCCCGTCGAGGGAGCCCACGAGATCATCAGCGATCGTGCTTACGGCAGATCCGTGCCGCAGGTCGTTGCCCTCGCGCAGGCGGTTGCCGACGGCTATCTCGCCGGCGGCGTCGTCCCGGTCGTGAAGCACATCCCAGGCCATGGCCGCGCAACGCTCGACAGCCATCTCGGCTTGCCTGTCGTCCCGACGCCGCATCGGACCTTGTCGACGACCGACTTCGCACCCTTCAAGGCGCTCGCTGGGCTTCCGGCCGCAATGACCGCTCATGTGGTCTATTACGCCATCGATCCGCAGCATCCTGCGAGTACGTCGGCCGTCGTTACGAGGGAAATCATTCGTGGCGAGATCGGTTTCGACAACCTGCTGATGAGCGACGATTTGAGCATGAATGCGCTGAGCGGGCCGATGCGGGGACGTGCCGAGGCAGTGATTGCTGCAGGCTCGGACATCGCGCTCCATTGCAACGGCGATCTCGACGAAATGCGCGCCGCGGCGGAGGGCGTGCCGCCGCTTTCAGGGAGGTCTGCGGCAAGATTCGCCACAGCCTGCGCTTGCATCGGGCGCTCGGAACCCTACGATAAAGAAAGGGCTCTGCAACTCCTGGCAGGTGTTCTGGGCGCCGAGACTCCGATTGTCTGAATCAGTGTAGTGTCGGACAACGCGCCTCAGAGCCATGACAAGCGCCCGCCACGAT
This sequence comes from uncultured Hyphomicrobium sp., assembly GCA_964470545.1. GTDB lineage: Bacteria > Pseudomonadota > Alphaproteobacteria > Rhizobiales > Hyphomicrobiaceae > Hyphomicrobium_B. The sequence goes on from CAYYDL010000232.1 coordinate 1,283, forward strand.
AACGAATTCGAGACCCGATGACCGACACGGCAGCGCAGAGCGAAGGCGGAGCTTCCGATTGGGATTCGCCGAATTTCGAGGACACACCGGCTGCGGGCGAAGCGTTCGTCGTCGATATTGATGGCTTCGAAGGGCCGCTCGATCTTCTCCTTGCATTGGCGCGGACGCAGAAAGTCGACCTTGCCAAGGTCTCGATTCTGGCGCTCGTCGAGCAGTATCTCGGCTTCATCGCCGAAGCGCAGCGCCTCAAGCTCGAAATCGCGGCCGACTATCTCGTGATGGCGGCTTGGCTAGCCTACCTCAAATCGCGCCTTCTGCTGCCGAAAGATAAGGACGGCGCTGAAACGGCATCGGCGGAAGAGCTGGCGCAGAAGCTGTCCTTCCGCCTGATGCGTCTGGAGGCGATGCGGGAGAAAGCCGCGATCCTGCTGACGCGCCGACGCCTCGATCGCGATGTTTTCGCGCGCGGGCTTCCCGAGGAAGTGAAGGTCACGCGCGACACGACATACACGGCCACAGTCTACGATCTCCTCAAAGCCTATGCCGAGCAGAGAAAACGCACGATCCGCGTCGTCCATGTCGTCAAAGCACGACGGGTGTGGTCCATCAAGGAAGCCCGCCAGCGGCTGGAAAAGCTCGTCGGCGCAACAGAGGGTGACTGGGCGCAGCTCGACCTTTTCCTCGAGCAGTACTTGCCGAAGAACGAGGAGGAGCGCTCGGCGCTCGCGAGTTCCTTCGGCGCCACGCTCGAGATGGCACGTGAAGGCTTGATCGAGCTACGCCAGGATGCGCCGTTCGCTCCGATTTACATGCGCAAACGTGAGGCCGGTGCCGAATGGGAGAGGATCGGATAGCTGTGCCGCAAAGACCGTCATATGGGGGCTAAAAAAGCCATGGTTCCGCCGAGACTGACGCTGGTGTCGGATAATACGCGCGAAAAGAGAGAGACGGCTTCGAGCGATGACGCCGACGCGGTAGATGATCACGGCCATCCTCCGCCCTTAGGCGATCCCGAGGACGCGGTCGATCATCTCTCGGATAGGGCGTTCCGCGAGAAGCTGCGCCGCCTCGAAGCGATGCTGTTTGCCGCGTCCGAGCCGTTGGATGCGAAAGCACTCGGACGGTGTCTCGAAACCGGAGACGACATCAACGCGCTGCTCCTTGCGTTGCAGGCGGAATATCGCGATCGCGGCGTGACGCTCGTGCGCGTCGCGGGCCGTTGGCAGTTCCGCACCGCCGACGACATGTCTTATTTGCTCGAACGCCAGCAGAAAGAGGAACGCAAACTTTCCAAGGCCGCGCTCGAAACCTTGGCCATCGTCGCCTACCATCAGCCCGTGACGCGCGCTGAGATCGAGGAAATCCGCGGTGTCTCGACGTCACCCGGCACCCTTGACGTGCTGATGGAAACGGGCTGGATCCGCCCGCGCGGACGCCGCCGCGCGCCAGGGCGCCCGTTGACTTACGGCACGACCGAAGAATTTCTGGTCCATTTCGGTATGGACAGCATCAAGGATCTGCCCGGCCTTGCCGATTTGAAGGCGGCGGGCCTGCTTGATGCCAATTTGCCGCCCGGCTTTACGGTGCCTTCGCCAACCGATGTTGCAGCTCTGATGCCGGACGAGCTTCCATTGACTGATGACGGAGACGAGCAAGAGGAACAGGAATCATTGCCACTCGAAGAAGACGAAACTTCGGAGGCAGCCGAGGAGCCGAAATCGGCCGACGGCGAGACCTGACCCTCCATCATTACATTTGATTAATTTGGAGGCTCCGCTCGCGAAGATGCCGAGTACTTGGCCTTTGAAAGCGACTGCCTTTCAAATTTGAATGACCACACGCTGCCGTGGAGCGCGACGAACCTTGCCGCGCCCTGGTGGTTCTGCAATAAAGCCCCTAAATATGGAAAGCGGCGTCCGCTGCCAAACCACGGGCCGCCGCCGAGAGGTTTTACGATGGGTTTCAGCGCGCAACATATTCTTCTGCTCTTGATCATCGCCCTGTTGCTGTTCGGCCGCGGCAAGATTTCCGAGTTGATGGGCGACGTCGCCAAGGGCATCAAGAGCTTCAAGAAGGGCATGGCCGAGGAAGAAGACGAGCCTAAGCCCATGCCGCGTACGATCGAGAACGAAGCTTCGAATCCGGACCGCTCCAAGGTCGGGTGACCGCTCCACGCTCGCGATGCTGCGGCTGATCTCGACAGGGTTGCTTGATGTTTGACATCAGCTGGAGCGAGCTTCTGATCCTTGGGATCGTGACGCTGGTTTTCGTCGGCCCGAAGGAATTGCCGGTCTTTCTGCGGACGCTCGGCCGGTACGCCGGGATGGTGCGTCGCCACGCCAACGAATTCAAAGCCCAGTTCGATGCAGCGATGCGTGAGGCAGAGCTCGACGCCATGCGCAAGGAAGTCGAGCAGATGCAGACTTCGATCAACTCCGAGGTCATGAAGGCGAAGGGCGCGATCGACGAGGCTGGCGCAACAACACGGATAGAACCGCCGGCCGCGAAGGCGGAGCCGTCGCCGACACCACCGCAATCGCAGCCGCTTCCATCGCCTCCGCTGCCGGCGCCGCCCTCGGCAGGATCGTCGTCCATGGGGACAGCCGAAAAATCTCCCGCACCCATCGAAAAGACGGAGTCTTGAGGCGATGCAGGAGCGGCTACCGCCGGCGTCCGGTTCGGCTAACGAGCCTGTGCGCGAGGGCCAGGACGAAATCGACGCCAGCAAGGCCCCTTTGCTCGATCACCTGATCGAGCTGCGCGAGCGACTCATCTGGGCGCTCGGCGCGTTCGTCCTGATGTTCTTTCTCTGCTTCTCCGTCGCGGGCCACATCTACAACGTGCTTGTCTGGCCATACATGTGGGCCTCCGGCAACGACCACGTGAAGCTGATCGCGACGCACTTCCTCGAGCAGATCATGACTCAGGTGAAGCTCGCGATGTTCGGCGCGGCTTTTCTGTCCTTTCCGATTGTCGCAACGCAGGTCTACAAGTTTGTCGCGCCTGGACTTTACAAAAACGAGCGACGCGCATTCCTGCCATACCTGATCGCAACGCCCGTGCTCTTCGTGCTCGGTGCGATGATGGTCTATTTCGTAGCGATGCCGGTAATCATCAAGTTTTCGATCGGTTTGACGCACACTACGGGCCCCGGCGCACCCGAAATCGAGCTTTTGCCGAAGGTTTCCGAATACCTCTCGCTCATCATGACGCTGATCTTCGGCTTCGGCATTGTCTTCCAATTGCCGGTAGTATTGACGCTTCTTGCGCGCACAGGACTTGTTAACTCGGCCGCTTTGGCGAGCGGACGCCGTTACGCCGTGGTCGGCATTTTCGCTGCGGCTGCTCTTTTGACGCCGCCCGACGCCTTGAGCATGTGCATCATGGCACTGCCGACGATCGGCCTCTATGAAGCATCGATATTTGCCGTTCGTTTCGTTGAGAGACAGCAGGCGAAGGCCGAGACGCAGGCATAGCTGCCATTCGTTTCAACACTGACATTTCTCGTGCGTTTCAGAAACGCAAGGGTAACGTGATGGGCGTGGACGTCGTATCCACGCGTAGGAGAAAACGCACTCGGCGGGCGAAACATCCTCTAACCGATATCAAGGAGTTTCCCCCCATGACCTCGATTCTGAAAATTGCCATCGCAGTCGTGGCATTTTCTGCCGTAACCACCTCGCTCGCCGATGCAACGACGTACCAGAGCGGCACCTATCAGGCCTGCGA
>CAYYDL010000233.1:0-2957 GCA_964470545.1 uncultured Hyphomicrobium sp.
CGACGCCGCTATCTGAACGCCCGCAATACCATCGAAGTGCTGCTCGGCCTCAATGCCATTCCGGTCGTCAACGAGAATGATACCGTTGCGACCACGGAAATTCGCTACGGTGATAATGACCGGCTCTCGGCACGTGTTGCGTCGATGATGTCGGCCGATTGCCTCGTCCTTCTCTCCGACATCGATGGACTCTACACGGCCCCTCCGAACGAGCATCCGGACGCGAGACACATTCCCCTCGTGACCGAAATCACGCCCGAGATCGAGGCGATGGCGGGTGACGCCGGAACCGAGCTGTCCAAGGGGGGCATGAAGACCAAGATCACCGCTGGCAAGATCGCGTTGGCGGCCGGAACGAACATGGTCATCACGACAGGCAAGATCCATCACCCGTTGCGTGCGATTGCTGAAGGCGCGCGCGTGACATGGTTTATCGCCAAGTCCGACCCCGTGACCGCCAGAAAACGCTGGATTTCCGGACAGCTCGTCCCCAACGGCCAAGTTTTCGTCGATGCCGGCGCCGAAAAGGCGCTGTTGACGGGAAAAAGCCTGTTGCCCGCCGGCGTGACGCGCATCGACGGCTCGTTCGACAGAGGCGATGCCGTTATTATACGATCGGTCGATGGCCGTGAGCTTGGCCGCGGGCTGGTTGCCTATGCGGCGGACGATGCCCGTCGTATTGTAGGCAAACGCTCGAGCGAGATCGCCGCGATCCTGGGCTACGAGGGGCGCGATACGCTCATTCACCGGGACGATATGGCGCTGACGAGGACTTGAACGATGAACAGACCGGAGCGCATCGAGAACGATACCGCCGTATTGATGCGCGGCATTGGTGAAGCCGCCAAAGCCGCGAGTCATCGGCTTGCCATCGCCACGCCGGAAGAAAAGAATGCGGCGCTGAGAGCGGCAGCGAAAGCGCTGCGCGCTGCCACGCCCAAAATCCTCGAAGCCAACGCCAAGGATGTCGAGGCTGCGAAAGCCGCAGGCCGTCCGGCGGCGTTCGTCGACCGGCTGCTCCTCGACGACAAGCGCATCGCCAGCGTCGCAAAAGGACTCGAAGAGATCGCCGAGCTGCCGGATCCCATCGGCACCGTGCTCGCCGAATGGACGCGCCCGAACGGCCTGAAGTTTCAGCGCGTGCGCGTGCCGCTCGGAACCATCGGCATCATCTATGAGAGCCGCCCGAACGTCACAGCCGACGCCGGAGCCCTGTCGCTCAAGGCAGGCAATGCCGCAATCCTGCGCGGCGGTTCCGAGAGCCACCATTCAAGCGTCGCCATTCACGCGTGCCTGGTCGAAGGACTGCGCGCCGCTGGGCTGCCCGAGGCCGCGATCCAGCTCGTCCCGACCACCGACCGCGAAGCGGTGGGTATGATGCTGCGCGGTCTCGACGGCGCTATCGACGTCATGGTGCCCCGTGGCGGCAAAAGCCTCGTGGAACGCGTCCAGACGGAAGCCCGCGTTCCCGTCTTCGCGCACCTCGAGGGCATCTGCCATACCTATGTCGACAAGGCCGCGAACATGGACATCGCAGTCCCGATTGTCGTCAACGCCAAGATGCGCCGGATCGGCGTCTGCGGCGCGACCGAATGCCTGCTGATCGACAAGAATGCCAAGGCCGACATCGTCACACCGCTGGTGAAGGCATTGCTCGAAGCAGGTTGCGAGGTGCGCGGCGACGCAGCGATCCAGAAAGCCGACCCGCGCGTCAAAGCCGCTTCGCCCGATGATTTCGGCAAGGAATTCCTCGACGCCATCATCGCCGTAAAGCTCGTCGATGGGGTCGTTGGCGCCATCGCGCACATCACGCGCTACGGTTCTCAGCACACCGATGCGATCATCACCGAGGACGAGGCAGCCGCCGAGCGGTTCCTCAATGAAGTCGACGCGGCAATCGTTCTCGTCAACGCGTCGACCCAGTTCGCCGACGGCGGTGAATTCGGCTTCGGCGGCGAAATCGGCATCGCAACCGGCAAGATGCACGCGCGCGGACCAGTCGGTGTCGAACAGTTGACGAGCTTCAAGTACAAGGTGCGCGGCAACGGCCAGATCCGGCCGAAGTGATGCATGAGGCACGTCTGAGTTGACGCGAAAGATTCCGCTGCAAAGCTTCGGCTCCCTTCGCGTCCACACGCCTCTCTGCCTTCCGGGGCAGCGCATCGGTGTGATGGGCGGGACATTCAATCCTCCCCACGATGGTCATCGCATTGCCGCCGAAGCGGCAATGAAGCGGCTTCGCCTCGATCAGATCTGGTGGCTGATCACACCGGGAAACCCCTTGAAATCACACGACGCGCTCTCCGCGCTCGAGAGCCGCATGAAACTGGTTGAGGTTTTCACGCGCGGTCCCAGGATGAAGATCACCGGGTTCGAGCGCGAGCTTGGCACGCGCTACACAGCGGGGACGCTGTCGTTCCTGAAGCGGCGCTATCCGGCCGTGCGCTTCGTCTGGATCATGGGCGCCGATAATCTCGCGTCGTTTCATCGTTGGCAGCATTGGCGGCAGATCGCCGAGATCATGCCGATTGCCGTCGTCGACCGGCCCGGCTGGCGGCATGCCGGGCTTTCTTCGCCCGCCGCCCTGGCGCTGAAACGCTACCGGTTGCCGGAGTCCGAGGCCGCCTCTCTGCCTCAACGAAAGCCCCCGGCCTGGATACTTCTGACCATCCGGCTTTCGGGCCTTTCTTCCACCGCCTTGCGCAATGCAGCACCGCGCCTGGAACAGGAAAATGCATAAGTCATTGAGATGAATGACACTTTTGCGACAGTCGGTTTCGGATTTCCAATTGCGGCTCGGCGCGACGCCCATTAATATATGAGTTGTCCGGGTCGTCCGGACCTTAGTGACATGCGGGACAAACCAGCAAAGGAAGCCGCTTGATCCGAACCACAACCGAGGCCGCCCGCAAGGGCTCCTCAGTCGCCCCGTCCGCCGCCAAGGCGCCGGACTCGGC
>CAYYDL010000234.1:0-4736 GCA_964470545.1 uncultured Hyphomicrobium sp.
TTCAAGTTGCGGGACAGTGTCGACTTCTCGATGTCGAGTTCGTGACCGATCTCGACGGCCGTGATGCCGTCACGGGAAGCCAGCTGCGCAAGCAAAGTATATTGGCTCGCTGTGATGCCGAGTGGGCGCAGGGCATCATCATAGACTCTCGTGACGATACGCGAGAGCTGACGCACACGGGTCGCCAAGCACATCTCGGCTTGTGCCTCGGCAATTGTGCTGATGGCAGCGTCGATTGGCTTGCGGTCGAGATTTTGGGGCATGATGTTCATGTCGGCTCCCGTATGGGCACTCTCGCATGGGTCGTGGCAATACAACCACGTACCATTTTGATGCCGCGATTCTGCCTTGAGGGTCAATGGAGAAAGCCGTTGCAAAGCAGCATCGCGGCCGCGCGAAATGAGGTAATGGCGTCTACAACCGGAGGCGTCAGGACCGCGACTGCGCGTGCTCTTCGCGGGCAGCCTCGTAGACTTCGTGAGCAGCGCCGGCATTGAGCGCCGCGATGCCCAATCCAACGATAAGATCAGGCCAATGGGAGTGCGTCACGCTCGTCAGCAGTCCCGCGATCACAATGGCGATATTGGCGGCCACGTCGTTCCGCGCTGAAAGAAACGCCGCCCGCGTAAGGCTGCCGCCCGCAGCCCGGAATGGCGCCAGGAGCCACGCGCAAATGGAGTTGACGACCAGCGCGCCGGCACCTGTCACCGTGATCGGTACGGCTTCCGGCACCAGACCCCCCGAAAAATTCTGCCATGCCGTCCACAGCGTCGCCAGCCCTGGCACTAAAATGACAACGGCCAGGAGCATTCCGAGCTTCGCGCGTTTCGCAATGCTGAACCCCAACCCCGCGAGGATCAGCAGGTTGATCGCGCCATCCTCGAGAAAGTCGACGCTGTCCGCGAACAACGACACCGATCCGATCGCGAGCGCGACCGCGAATTCGATCCCGAAATACGTGAGATTGAGCACGGCCACGTTTCGAACCGTCGATCGCAATGCGCTGTTCGTTGCAATTTCAGACGATCGATCTGGCGGTGTGTCGCTCATGATTGTTCCGGCGGAATGAAGACCATGGCCGTCGCCATCGCTGCGATGCCTTCGCGCCGGCCGGTGAAGCCCATCTGCTCGGTGGTCGTCGCCTTGATGCCGACGCGATCCGCCGGGAGCCCAAGAACACTGCCGATCAACTCTTGCATCGCCGGCCGGTGTGGGCCGACGCGGGGCACTTCTGCGAGGACGGTAATATCGACATTGCCGACGCGCCCGCCGCGTTCACGCACACGGCGCACGGCATCTTCCAGAAAGAGCTTCGACGCCACGCCCTTCCACTTGGGATCGGAGGGTGGGAAATGTTGGCCGATATCGCCGTCTCCGATCGCGCCGAGCAGCGCGTCCGTCAATGCGTGCAGTACCACGTCGGCATCCGAATGCCCTTCGAGCTTGTGCGTGTGCGGAATTTTGATGCCGCCGAGCCAGACATGGTCGCCATAGCAAAAACGATGAACGTCGAAGCCCGTGCCGACGCGTGGCTCCATCGCACTCGAAATCTGCCGGTCTGCCAATTCCAAATCCTCGCCCGTCGTGATTTTGATGTTGCGGCTCATATCTTCGACGATAGCTACGTCGAGGTCGGCCCACTCCGCAATTGCGGCATCGTCCGTGAAGGTGTCGATCCCGGCATTCGCAGCCTTGCGGTGGGCCGCAAGAATAGCCGCGAAATGAAATCCTTGCGGAGTTTGTGCGCGCCAAAGATCATCGCGCGGGATCGTCGCCGTCACGACACCGCTTGAAGCTCGTTTCAACGTATCCGAAACAGGAAGTGCCGCGAGTGCCGCGGGACGTGCGCTGAGAGCCGCGATGACGTTCGAGATCGTCGTCGCCGAAACGAATGGCCGTGCTGCATCATGGATTAGAACGAGATCGGGTGCAGACGCAGAAAGAGCTTCGAGGCCGAGCAGCACCGACGCCTGCCGCGTCGCTCCGCCGAACGCCGGTTCGAGAAGCTTGGTCGTAGAGCCCTCCGCGGCCGCTCGCCTATAGGCCGCGACGTCATCATGGTGAATGACGACTTCGATGACGTCGACCTCGGGATGTGCGGCAAATGCTGAAATCGCCCTTCCGAGGACCGTCCGTCCACCGATCTGAGCATATTGCTTTGGGCCGGCGCCGTGCCTGGCGGCACGCGTCCCCCGTCCGGCCGCGACGATCAAGGCGGCGATACGCAAATCCATCTCCCGATTTTGAAAGCGTCGGCGTTTCGGCCACCGCCCTGCCGTGAATTTGGGGAAATCGCAACCAAATTACCGATGGGGGACACCGTCCAATGCCATTTTGCTAGTCAGACATCCTGTGACCGCGTCAAATGGGCAAATTGTAAATGTATTGTTCGCCCTTGCGAAATTATTCCCCCTTGCCTAGTCTGCACAAACTCAGAGCAGATCGGCACTCTGCTCAATGAATAGGCAGTCAGTGGGTTCGTTCCATTAGGACCGCATGCTCGAAAATATCGTAAACGGCGCTTCGCCAGCAGTGCTGGCGCCAATGTCCGGAGTGAGCGATCTGCCGTTCCGCCGCCTTGCCCATCGTCTCGGAGCAACGCTCGTCGTTTCCGAGATGGTTGCGAGCGAGGAACTGGTGAAGTCGCGCCGTGACGTCTTACGAAGGATCGAAGGACGTGAACTCACGCCGTTCGTCATACAACTCGCGGGGCGGGAGGAGCACTGGATGGCTGAAGGCGCGCGCGTCGCCGAGGCGAAGGGGGCCGACGTCATCGATATCAATATGGGCTGCCCGGCACGGGAAGTGACGGGCAAGCTTTCAGGCTCGGCCCTGATGCGCAATCTGGACCACGCCCAGGCCCTCATTCGCGCCGTCGTTAAATCAGTTCGCGTTCCCGTCACTCTGAAGATGCGCCTTGGATGGGACGACAAAAACCGCAACGCGGCCGAACTCGCGCGCCGTGCAGAGGCGGAAGGCATTAATGTCATCACTGTCCATGGCCGTACGCGCTGCCAGTTCTTCACCGGCGTGGCGGACTGGGCAGCCGTTCGGTCCGTCGTCGAGGCCACGTCGCTTCCGGTGCTCGTGAACGGCGACATTCTCTCTCCCGATCATGCCCGGGCCGCGCTCGAAGCATCTGGTGCAAGGGGCGTAATGGTCGGACGCGGTGCCTACGGTGCGCCGTGGATGCCCGGCAGGATCGCCCGGTTTTTCGCAACCGGGCGCGATCCAGGCAATCCGAGCATCGCCGAGCAATCCGACATCGCCATAGAGCACTTCGAGGCGATGCTTGGGCACTACGGCAAGGAACTTGGCTTGCGCAACGCGCGCAAGCACATCGGTTGGTATTTGGCGTCGAGCGGGGCCAGCGACGCGGTTGTGAAATCCTGGCGGGGAAAGCTTTGCGTAATGCTCGAGCCCCAGCGCGTGATCGACGGCCTCAAAGCGTTCTACTCTGGTACGGAGTCTCTCGCGGCATGAGCAGCAAGTCGGTATCGATCCACAAGTCCGAGCGGTCAAGAGCAGCACCACCACCAGGAGGAATCGTTGATTGCGAGGATCTTCTGAGTGCGCTTCCGCACCCGATCCTCGTCGTCGCAAACGATCAATCCATCGTGTTTGCCAATGCGGCAGCCGAATCCTTTTTTTCGATGAGCGCTACGGTTCTGACCCGGAGCCGAATTTCAGACATCGTTCCTTTTGGTTGTCCCTTGCTTGGACTGGTCGAGCAGGTGCAGGCCACCGGCGCGACCGTCAACGAATACGCAATCGAGGTCGCGACGCCCCGATTTTCCGGTGCCAAGCTCGTTGATGTCTACGGCGGCCCGCTGCCGGAAGAACCGCGCAACATGTTCCTGATGTTTCAGCAGCGCTCGATGGCGCAGATGATCGAGCGGCAGCTGACACATCGCGCCGCCGCGCGCTCGGTCTCTGGCATGGCCGGTGTCCTCGCGCACGAAATCAAAAATCCGCTGTCTGGCATTCGTGGCGCGGCGCAGTTACTCGAACCCGGTCTCACCGACGAGGATCGCGCGCTGACGCAGCTCATCTGCTCGGAAACCGACCGGATCCGCAATCTTGTCGATCGGATGGAAGTCTTTGGCGACGAGAGGCCGATCACGAAGGACGCCGTCAACATTCACGACGTCCTGAACCACGTCCGGCGGATCGCCGAGCATGGATTCGGTCGCAACGTCCGCTACGTCGAGGACTACGATCCTTCGCTGCCGAACGTTCTCGGTAACCGCGATAAGCTCGTTCAAGTTTTTCTCAATCTTCTGAAGAACGCCGCCGAAGCTATCGGCGAAAAGAGCGATGGCGGTCGGATCATCATGCAGACGGCCTTCCGCCCGGGCGTCCGGTTGTCGCTGCCGGGCTCCGACACGCGTGTCAGTCTGCCGTTGATGATCCAGATCGAGGACAACGGCTGCGGCATCCCCGAACATCTGAAGCCGCATCTTTTCGATCCGTTCGTCACGACGAAATCGTCGGGCAGCGGCCTCGGACTCGCCCTGGTCGCCAAGATCATCGCCGACCACGGCGGCATCATCGAATGTGAAAGCGAACCCAAACGCACGGTTTTCCGCGTGCTGCTCCCGATGCAGCGTACACGTCCGGCGGCCGTGCCGACGACGAGAGAGACTTGATGGCTAGAGGCACCATACTGATCGCCGACGACGACACCGCAATCCGCACGGTGTTGAACCAGGCGCTAGCCCGCGCCGGCTTCGCGC
>CAYYDL010000235.1:0-2073 GCA_964470545.1 uncultured Hyphomicrobium sp.
TCTCGACCCGACCAATGGCATCATCGTTGGCGACGAGCATGTCACGGTCGCATTCGGCCGCGACTACGATGATGTCAGCCCAATCAGCGGGGTTTTACGTGGGGGCGGCGAACACACGGTCACGGTGGGCGTCGATGTCAACATGGTCGCCGCATCGTCGGCGGATGCGCTCAACAGCCGCTGATGCTCCGTATGACGGGTACTTTTCTGTGCCCTCTTGAAACGGCGGCGTCCCGCTTGCATCTGTCTCCTGGGGCAGCGATGCCGCGTGTCATGCGCTCGGCCGGATTGCAATGTACATTCGTGATACATCAGAGGGTTACGGGATCATCTCACGCGTCTTCCACTGGCTAATGGCCGTGGCGATTGTCGCAATGTTTATCCTCGGCGTGTGGATGGTCAGACTCGATTATTATAGTCCCTACTATAATTCAGCGCCGGATATTCATCGCAGCATTGGAATGATTCTACTGTTTGCGCTGCTTGTGCGCTGGGCTTGGCGCGCGATCAATCCCAAACCGTCCGACGCCGATCTTTCGCCCTTCGAACAGAAAGCGTCCTATACCGTCCATTGGGGATTTTACGGTCTTCTTCTCGCGCTGATGATCAGTGGTTATCTCATTTCCACGCCGGATGGCGATCCGATCAGCGTCTTTGGCTGGTTCGACGTGCCCGCACTGATCAAGATGCCCGGTCTCGAAACGCCTGCCGGGAACGTCCACCGCATCCTGGCTTACGCGATCATCGCTCTTGCGACCGTTCACGCGCTCGCCGCTCTGAAGCACCACTTCATCGATAAAAGCGCGGTCATGACGCGGATGTGGTCCGGCCCGACGAATTCGTCTCGCAACTCAGAAAAGGAAAATCACCGATGAAGTCCAAGCTTTTCGCGATGGCCATTTTGGTGTCGGCAGTCAGTCTGTCGGCACCTGCGATCGCGGCCGACTACAAGATCGACACTGAGAAGGCGCATGCGTCGATCACATTCAAGGTCAACCATCTCGGCTTCAGCTGGATCATCGGCCGCTTCGATAAATTTTCCGGCACGTTTTCATTCGACGACAAAAATCCCGATGCATCAAAAGTGAAGGTCGATATCGACACCACCAGCGTCGACACGAATCTTGCGCTCCGGGATAAGCATCTACGCGGAGCAGACCTTCTCGACACCGACATGTTTCCGACCGCCACGTTCGAAAGCACGAGCATCAAATCGACGGGACCGAACAAGGCAACGGTCACCGGTAAGCTGACGCTGCATGGCGTCACGAAAGACATCGTGATCGATGCCGAGCACGTCGGCGGCGGCAAGGACCCGTGGGGCGGCTATCGCGACGGATTCACCGGAACGACGAAGATCACGCTTGCCGATTTCGGTATCATGCGGAATCTCGGGCCGGCGACAAAGGATGTCGAACTGATCCTCAACATCGAAGGCATTCGCCAGTAACGCCCGCCTACCACCGAAACACGGCGGCGCCGCCAATCAAGCCGGCGCCTGCCGCTGTCATTAGGAGGATGTCGCCGGGCTTATATGGCCTTTCTTCCGCGGTCGCGGACAACGTAAACGGAATGGTGGCGGCCGAACTGTTCCCGAAATCGGCGATCGTCGAGCGCAGCCGTTCGGCGGGAATATCGAGTTGGTGCGCAATGGTGTTCATCATCCGCGCGTTGGCCTGATGCGGAATGAGATGATCGATGTCGGCCGCGCCTATGCTCGCCTTCGCTAGCGCGTTTTCGGCGCTCTCGGTCATGATCCCGACAGCGCCGGCATAGACCGCCTTGCCGTCGTTCATCACCATCAAGACCTCATTAGGATCGCGAATCTGCGAAAACGGCTTGCGGCTGCCGCCTCCCGGAATCGTGATCAGATCATAACTCTGACCTTTGGCGGCGAGGTGGGCGCCGAGAATGCCTGCGTCAACTCGCGAGGTCGGCGCCAGCAGCACGGCGCCCGCGGCATCGGCAAATAGAACGCTGCTCGCTCGATCGCGCTCGTTGATGAGCCGCGAGAGGATGTTGGCCGCGACGACCAGCACGGGCATGCCGTGCGTGCGAACGAAACTGTCCGCC
>CAYYDL010000236.1:0-2146 GCA_964470545.1 uncultured Hyphomicrobium sp.
AGCAGCGTGATCGATCCGAAGAGGGCAATCCCCACGATGAAGCCGATGGCAGTCGCGATGATGAAGGCGCGGTTTCGAAAAAGCGACAGCGGTAAAATTGGATCGGGGACCTTACTCTCAATGTACAAAAACGAAGCAAGCGATACGACACCAAGCAGCGAAAAGGCGAAGAGGCTGACGGGTGCTTCAGTGGCAAGCGTGGCGCCGAGGCTCGTGACGATCACGAGCGAGGTCAGCGCCAGCCCTAGCAGCACTGCACCCGAATAGTCGATCTCGATCTTAGATTTCTTTCGTTGCGGCCGGAACGTGCGGTTGATGACGATAAGCGCCAGGATGCCGAACGGTAGATTGATCAGGAAGATCCACCGCCACGAAAGATGGTCGACGATAAACCCGCCGATCAACGGCCCAAGCACTGTCGAGAGCCCGAACACGCCGCCGAAAAATCCTTGGTATCGCCCGCGCTCGCGCGGCGGCACGACGTCCCCGACGACCGCAATTGCGGTAACGATCAATCCGCCGCCCCCAAGTCCCTGCAGAATACGGAAGGCGATCAGCTCCGGAAGGTTCTGGGCGATGCCGCAGAGTGCCGATCCGACAAGAAAGATGATCACCGCCCCTTGTAAGACAATCCGTCGCCCGAAGAGATCGCCGAGCTTGCCGTAAAGCGGCACAACGACGGTCGTCGCCAAGAGATAAGCGGTGACGATCCAGGAAAGATGCGAAAGACCCCCGATATCACGAACGATCGTCGGAAGCGCCGTCGAGACGATCGTCTGGTCGAGCGACGCGAGCAAAAGCACGAGCGCAAGCGCCGAGAAAATCGCAAGGCGCTCGCGCGCATTGGTTTCTGGCGGCGACGGAGAATCAGATTGGCTATTTCTCATATCGGGATGCTAATTTCGCATTTTTTGCGGAGATACGCCGCGGTTTGACAAGGAGCACGACGTCCGCCGTATTCGTGGAACTCGTTGACATCGTGTTGGTATCCCATCAGGGGATCAATGGAACAGTGGATGGTTGATCGCCAGGGCTCGGCGATGCGGCACGATTTCCGTAAGGTAGCGCCGCATAAGCAACACAACTTGCCATAAGGTTCGGCCCGATTGGGTGGTTCGGTTGGCCCACTCGCCCGGATGTGATAGCCGAACTCCTAGAAACATCGAGGACCTGTATGCGCGCGACTACGACCGCCTTCGTTGCAGCGGTGCTGATGTGGTTCGCAGCTTCTCCGGCTGCAGCGGGCCCGGCATTGCTGTTCGAACCGTCGACGGGAAAGATTCTTTACGCCGAGGATATCGACGATATCTGGCATCCGGCATCGCTCACGAAGCTGATGACGGCCTACGTCGCCTTCGAAGCAATCAAGAATGGCGAAATCCATCTCGACGACAAGATTCCCTGTTCCCTGCCCGCAACGCTTCAACCGCCAAGCAAAGTCGGGCTAAAGGTGGGACAGACATTGACGGTGGAGCAGGCGCTTCAAGCGGTGATCATCAAGTCCGCGAACGATGTCACCGTGATGCTGGCCGAAGCCATCTCAGGAAGCGAAAGCAAATTCATCGACCGGATGAACGCGACCGCGAAACGTCTTGGCATGACGCATACGAGCTACGTCAATACCAACGGCCTGCCCGATCCCGGCCAGCTGACCAGCGCACGCGACATCGCCAAAATTACGCGAGCTGTGATTGCCGATTACCCGCAGTATGCAAGCTACTGGGCAATGCCCGCGATGCACATCGGTAAGCGTCGTCTAGGCAGCCATAACGCGCTGCTGAAGACGTTTCCTGGCGCCGACGGCATGAAGACGGGATTCACATGCGATTCCGGCTACAACGTCGTCGCGAGTGCCACGCGCGACAACCGGCGCCTGATGGCGATTATCCTGGGCGAATCCTCCGGCAACGAGCGCGCGATCCGCGCGGCCAGTCTTCTGGAATACGGTTTCCAGAACTACGACTGGAAACAGCTCTTCAACATGTCGACCATCGACACCTACCCGATGGATCCGAATTTCAAAACCGTGATGTCGGTCCGCGATACCGTCGCGGCGTGGGGGTGTGGCGGACATCATCGCCATCTTGCCGGCGCCAAGCACAAATCGAAAAGAAAGCGCACCGTATCGAAGCAAAAGAGCGCCAAG
>CAYYDL010000237.1:0-2503 GCA_964470545.1 uncultured Hyphomicrobium sp.
AAATCAAGACCCGCATCATCGAATATCTCGCGGTTCGTAAACTCGCACCGCAAGGCAAGGCGCCGATTCTATGCTTCGTCGGGCCGCCGGGCGTCGGCAAAACCTCGCTCGGCCAATCGATAGCGCGCGCCATGGGTCGTCCCTTCGTCCGTGTCAGCCTCGGCGGCGTCCACGATGAGGCGGAAATCCGCGGACACCGCCGCACTTACGTCGGTGCGCTTCCCGGAAACATCATCCAGGGCATCAAGAAAGCCGGCGCGCGCAATTGCGTGATGATGCTCGATGAGATCGATAAGATGGGTCGTGGCATCCAGGGCGATCCATCAGCAGCCATGCTCGAGGTGCTAGACCCCGAGCAGAACAACACCTTCCGCGACAACTATCTCGGAGTGCCGTTCGACTTGAGCCGCGTCGTCTTCATCGCGACTGCTAACATGCTCGACACGATACCCGGCCCGCTCCGCGACCGGATGGAGATCATCAGTCTGGCGGGCTACACCGAATCCGAGAAGTTGCAGATCGCACGCCGCTATCTTGTCAAACGCCAGCTCGACGCGAACGGCTTGAAACCCGAGCAAGTGCAAATCGATGACAGCGCGTTGACGGCAATCATCCGCGGCTACACGCGCGAAGCCGGCGTCCGAAATCTTGAGCGTGAAATCGGACAGGTATTCCGCCACGCCGCAGTCCGCATCGCAGAGAATAGCACGGCACACGTCGATATCGGCGTCAATGACGTCGCAACCGTGCTCGGACAGCCCCGCTTCGAAAACGAAGTCGCCATGCGGACGAGCGTGCCGGGCGTCGCGACAGGTCTCGCCTGGACACCGGTTGGCGGCGATATCCTTTTCATCGAAGCAACGCGCGCACCCGGAAAAGGCGGCCTGATCTTGACGGGCCAGCTTGGCGACGTCATGCGCGAAAGCGCCCAAGCCGCGATGACGCTCGTCAAGAGCCGAGCCGCGTCGCTCAGCATAGACCCTGTCGTCTTTGAACGGAACGATATCCACGTTCACGTGCCGGCTGGCGCAACTCCCAAAGATGGTCCGAGCGCCGGTGTCGCCATGTTCATGGCGCTCGTCTCGCTTCTCACCGATCGTACGATCCGCAACGACACCGCGATGACTGGCGAAATTTCGCTTCGCGGGCTCGTGTTGCCGGTCGGCGGCATCAAGGAGAAGGTCGTCGCGGCAGCCGCCGCAGGAATCACGCGCGTGATGCTGCCTGCTCGAAACCGCCGCGACTACGACGACATTCCCGAAGATGCGCGCAACCGCTTGGAATTCATCTGGCTCGAACGTGTCGACGACGCGATTGCGGCAGCTCTGGAAAATAAACCGGCCGATGCCAGCTCCGGCAAGGTCGACGCATGACCCAATTCCGCCGCGCGGCCGACCTCAGAATGAACTGAAACCGCGCTGAAGCTCGAGCAAATAAAAGGTTTGCATGAGCGAGACCGCGCTTTCCAAGAAAGTCGTTTACGCCGCACTCGTCGGCAATCTCTTTGTCGCGGCGACCAAATTCGTCGCCGCCGCCGTGACCGGAAGCTCATCGATGTTGAGCGAAGCGGTTCACTCTCTCGTGGATACCGGCAACGAGGCGCTTCTCCTATACGGCTACTTTCGTTCGAGCCGGCGCCCGGATGAAACGCACCCCCTAGGCTACGGACGAGAGCTCTATTTCTGGAGCTTCATCGTTTCTCTGCTTCTGTTCGCGATCGGCGCGGGCGTCTCGATCTATGAGGGCATCGATCACATCATCTATGCGCCCATGATCACCGATACGCGAGTCAACTACGTGGTGCTGGCGCTATCAGCGGTTTTCGAGGGGACATCGTGGTGGATCGCGCTGAAGCGGTTCGGAAAGCTGAAGGGCCGTCGCGGATATTGGGAGGCAGTTCGGGACAGCAAGGATCCGCCGTCCTTCATGGTCCTGTTCGAAGACACTGCAGCGCTGATCGGCATCGCTATTGCGGCCGCTGGGAACTTTGCCGCCGAAAAATGGGGAATATCCGAGATTGACGGCGTCGCCTCGCTCCTCATCGGTGTGGTCCTCGCCGTTGCCGCGGCTGTGCTCGCGCGAGAAAACAAAGCCCTTCTGATCGGAGAACGGGCAAGCGATGACGTGATCCGTTCGATTCAAACACTTGCCATCAGCGAACCGAGCGTCGACGGCGCCAATAACGTTTTCGCGGTTCACCTCGCGCCCGATCAGATCCTCGTTGCGCTGAGCCTCGAGTTTTCCGACGAGCTTCGCACGCCGGACATCGAGGCCGCCGTCATCCGCCTCGAAGATCGCATTCGCAAAGAGCACCCACAAGTCATCGCCGTCTTTATCAAACCGCAGACGAGGCGGACGTTCGAGAAAATGCGCGCTGAGTTCTTTGGAGACAGCGACAATTCCTATTAGCCTTTGCAATCGGCTAGGCGCCGTCGACGCGGGTGTAGTAGTTGGAAGCTCTTCCGACCAACCCAGAAAAACTCCCGATGGCTTTCGCCAGACC
>CAYYDL010000238.1:0-2165 GCA_964470545.1 uncultured Hyphomicrobium sp.
ATCACACGATCATCCGGCCAGAGCAGCGACACTGTCTCCGCCGTATCGCCAACGTAATCGCGCGATAGTCGGTAAAGCACCGGATCGATGAAACGGGTAACAAGATCGCTCAGCATCCGGCGCAGTGGAATGCGGATCGGCACGCCGTCGGTTAGCGCCGCGAGCGCCCACCCGCGATCGGGATCGGGCGCCGTTCGAAAGTAATGTCCGAGCAGCGCAACCTTGCGATTACGGCTCTGCGTATAGACGAGACAGTCGAGCAGCCGGGCGAACGCACGCATCGCTATTCCGCCTCCTCGCCATATCCGACGAGCGCAAGCGCCCGCGCCTTGCGTCCGATCGAGCCGAGATAATGGACAAGCGCATCCTCGCGCCCATGCGTGACCCAGATTTCTTCGGCTTCCGTCTCGATCACGGTCTGAATGAGCTCCGGCCAGTCGACGTGATCGGAGACGACAAGCGGCAGCTCGACGCCGAGCTGGCGCGCCCGTCCGCGAACACGCATCCAGCCGCTCGCGAACGCCGTCACGGGATCGCCGAAGCGTCGCGACCAACGGTCCCCGAGCGCCGATGGTGGGCACATGACGATGCCGCCGCGCATGGTCTTGGTATCGGTCTCGGAGACGGCATGAAGCTCGCCCAGATCGATACCGAGCTTTTGATAAAGGTCGGTCAGCGCCATCACGGCGCCATGCAGATAGATCGGCTTGTCGTATCCGGCGTCGCGCACGACGCGGATCATCCGCTGGCATTTGCCGAGATTATAGGCCCCGACGAGGTGCGTGCGGTCGGGCTCTGCAGCGAGCGAAGCGAGCAGCTTTTCCGCTTCGTGCGATGCCTTCTCGTGCCGGAATACCGGCAGCGCAAAGGTCGCCTCGGTCACGAACACATCGCAGGAGACGAGTTCGAACGGCGCGCACGTCGGGTCGCTGGCACGCTTGTAGTCGCCCGAGATCACCGCACGCCGCCCGGCCCACTCGATGACGACTTGGGCCGATCCGAGAATATGTCCTGCAGGGACGAGCCGCACCCGGACGCCATTGATCGAAATGGTTTCGCGGAGCGCCAGAGGCTGGAAGGAGCGGGCGCAATCGTCCCCATAGCGGACCTTCATGATTGCGATGGTCTCGGCCGTCGCCAGCACAGCACCGTGTCCGGCCCGCGCGTGATCGCTATGGCCGTGCGTAATAACAGCGCGATCGACCATGCGCCCGGGATCGACGTAGAAATCCCCAGGTTCGCAGTAGATGCCGGACCCGACGGGGTACAGCCACGTATCGACGGAAGGTACTGATGACGTCATGAACAATTAAACGCGCTGAGCCGGAAGGCGGCCAAGCGAGAAACGGTGTTCACGCGATAATATCGGGAAGAAGCCTGTCCTCGATCTGCGTGATCCGGTCCTTCAGGACAAGTTTCTTCTTTTTCAGCCGCTTGATAAGAAGCTGGTCAGCCGAAGGGTTACCTTCAAGAGCGGCGATTTCGCAGTCGAGCGTCCGATGCTCGGCTCTCAAAGTCACCAGCTCTTCTCTGAGCTCGCGTTCGTCGCGTCGCTCCATCCTCGATTCCCTGCCGCTGTCCGGTCAATCGCAGCCTTTTGGGTGATTGCCCGCGTTCTGGCAACAGGGCAAAAGCGCGATTCTGAGCGAACCTTCTAATCGTCTGAATTTATTTTACGAATCACTAATAGCCGCAGCTGGGCGGCGCAGCGTAACAAAAATCAAACATCCCAACGCCATCATAGGAGGCGTTGGACAACGTGAGAAACGTGTGGCACGATTTCAACGTCTTCAATCTCTGTAGGAGGCAACTGATGACGATATCGGCCCATCTCGCTGAACTCGCAGAAAAGCATCGGGCACTCGAACTAAAAATCAACCAAGCAGCGGCGAGGCCCGGTTCAGACGACATTGAAATTCGCCGATGGAAGCAGGAAAAATTGAAACTTAAGGATGAGATGGAGCGGTTACGGCGAGAGACGCGCCATTAGCTCAGTAGAAGAAAAAACTCCAGTCGTATGATCGAAGCCCTGTCACCGGCAATCCCGGACAGGGCTTTTGTATTTTCCGCTGAGTTCGCCACCGACCTCGGTCGAAGCCCTCGCCGCTGACCAGCCGCAATAAAAAAGCATCGCCGGTTGACGTCTCCGCTGATCGCGTGTATTT
>CAYYDL010000239.1:0-5225 GCA_964470545.1 uncultured Hyphomicrobium sp.
TCAATCGTCCCGCCTCACCCGAACTCCGATCTGAGATCGGGATCATCGCAGGCATCGCCGAGGCAACCGTCGGCACCGAAATCGTCGACTGGAAAGGCCTCGCCCATCACTACGATCGCATCCGCGACCTGATCGCCCGCACGATTCCCGGCTTCCACGACTTTAACGCGCGCGTACGCAAGCCGCGCGGCTTCCGTCTCCCGAACGGCGCCGCAGAACGGATCTGGAATACACGCTCGGGACGAGCGACTTTTTCAAGCTGCGAGCTTCCAGCCCAAACCGAACACCAGCAAGCCCTTGGCGAGCGCGGCACGTTCGTGCTCCAAACATTCCGCTCGCACGATCAGTATAACACGACGATCTACGGTCTCGATGACCGCTATCGCGGAATCTACGGCGAACGCCGCATCGTTTTCGTCAACCCCGAAGATCTTGCTGAAATCGGCGCCAGCACTGGCGATCTGGTCGACATCATTGGGCGCCATGAGGATGGTGTCGAACGTATTGCCGAAAGCTTCCGGGTGGTCCCGTACGATCTGCCGCGCGGCTCGGCGGCGGGCTATTACCCCGAGCTCAACGTGCTCGTACCGATCTCGTCCGCAGGCGAACTGAGCGATACGCCGACATCGAAATCGGTGCTCGTCTCTTTCCGTCTATCCGAACAAGCCCGCGCGGCATGAGTTCGACCTCCACGGAAATCACCGAAGACGAGTTTCTCGACGCCGTCACGGCCCTTCGCGTTGTCGATCCGGCTCTCTCGCCGATCGGGGCGGCTATTCTCGCCGCCCTCTATTTTGATGTTGCCAGCGACAGCCGAACCTTCTCACTCAAGATCGGCGTTGAGCATGCCTTGACGCTTCGCGAGATCACAGTGCTATCCGGCAGCGAGCTAAAGCTTCTGCACGTTGTCAGCCGAAGCGAGCGTTCGCAGCGCACCGTCTTCACTCTCACCGACAAGGGAAAAGACATCGCGTCGCGCGCATTTATCCAAAAATGAATCCACCCGCAGCTGCAACATTTCTCGCAAGAATGTGAAAGCATCTTGCAGGATGTCTTTCCTACATTTCGGCGCGCCTGAGGAAATCCTCTCGTAAATCCGGCCAATCGACATATCCAAATCAACATTGCACCTATGCCTGATGGCGGCGCTGTCTTCGATCTGACGCTTGCGCGTGCTATACGGTTGCGTGTGGGGGAAGAGTGTTCGGGAGTAAACCGATGGAATCTTCTTCTCGCGCCTACCTGCCTGAAGTGCTCGACCGTATGACGATCGTGCTCGAGCGCGCCACCAGAGAACTCAACCTTGCTGGCGCGCCTACGTCTGAAAAAGAACGGCTCGCGGCCTGCATCCTTTCCATCGGGAATACCTATCCCGACGTCAATCGTCTTCTTGAGAAGTCGGTGCGCCTTTATCTTCGCTCGCGGCCTGCACCGACATACCAACGGCAGCTAGGCTATGAGACGCCTGTGTTTCTCTGATCTTTCGAGGATTGGCCCTCGCGGGCGTCAACGGCTATTCCAAGGCATGATTGGAACCGTAGAGATCGCATTGAAGGGTGATCCATCGACCAGCCGATCGCTGATGGCAACATAGACGAGCGTGTTGCGCTTCTTGTCGATCGTCCTGAAAACGTGCGTGTGCTTGAAGAACAGCGACGTGCTCTCGGAGTAGACCTTCTCGTCATCGGGCAGCTTGGACACATCCACGGTAACCGGCCCAATTTGCCGACAGGAAATGGAAAACCGCGAGGGATCTTCCGCAAGACCGAATGTTCCTTTGAGGCCTCCGGTCCTCGCCTGACTGATATGACAGGCAACCCCCGGGACCTTCGGATCGTCAAAGGCGCTGATGCAGACCTTGTCATTGGCGCCGATCAGCCGAAAAGTCGTGCTGATGCATGCGATGTCGTCGGCGCGAACGTCCGAACCGTTAATGACGAAAAAAACCGAAGCGACCAGCCACAAGCCAAATTTCATCCACTCTCTCCATCGGACAGACCGTGTAGTATGGAGAAAGTGGCCCTCGCCATGCGTGCCTGCAAGAAATGGGCGCAGGATGAAGCGAAAGGAGGTCAGCCCGCAGAGATCAGACGTTCGATTTCCGCCAGATAGGCCTGATCGAGCTCCCGCATTTCCGGCGTCAGCTCCAGGCTATGGAGCCGCTCTTCGGCCTCGGCCTTCTGAAGTCGCAACAGATCAAGCAAGCCCATCCCCACCTCCATGGCAGCCCGTATCAAGGAAGTTATCGCGAATCAGAACGGTTCGCGATGTCGAGGACTGCAGAATGGCGTCTAATCTGTGGATCGCTGACTATCAGAAATCGGTACCCGGACGCCGAATTCGGACCTAGCGTCGATTTTTCAGATATCGCGCAGGAACCTCTCCCGCATTCACCAGAGCCTCAACACAATCGGTCGATAGAACACGACGATTGCTCTCGAAGCATCGGCGAAGCTCTGCACTTCCCTGCTTGTACTTCGAACAAAGGCTACCATAGTCCGCTGAGCACGCGTCTTTCACCTTCTGCGAGTATGCAGCAGCGGCCGTGCTCAACAGCGCCGACGACCCCGCCGCAATCACGACGTTCAGCGCCAATCTACCTAGTTTCATTGCTTCCTTCCCTGAAGACGATTCCAGCCGAATCCGGTTTGTCTCGTAGGCCATTGCCACGGCAGCCACATCGAAGCCAAGCGCTTTCGAGCGTTAGATACATAATGAGTACTTTGGCAGAAGCACGGCTCTGCGACATCTATCCAGGGTGCGACGGGTACTCGGGCGTCTATGATGTTGATAACCATAAGTTTGGTGGAAACTTTCCGCCGCGTTGCCGTTCCCGCTGAAGGCTTTATTGTCCGGCCTTGACGCGTTTTGGTTCAAGCTGCAAGGGCAGCAACTATGGACATCTCGCAATGAAAGTCGGCGCAGGCGTCGTTCAGCCCACCAGATTGCTTCAGCGCGTCTGCGGCGGTGCAGTGCTCGTGATTGCGCTGCTTTCAAGCGCCAATGCCTATGCCGTCAGCGATCGCGTGAAGAGTGCCTGCCGCAATGACTATTTCCAGCATTGTAGCCAGTTCGCGGTCGGCAGTGACGAACTCCGGCAATGCATGCGGAAAGTCGGCGAAGATTTGTCTACCCCGTGCCTCGTTGCACTCGTCGAAGACGGTGAAATCACGAAGCAGGACGTCGAGCGCCATAATGCTGCGAAATCGGGATCCGCAAAGCCCAAGAAGCTAGAGCAATCCGCGAAGTCCGAAGAGGTCGCGCGCGACGATGCTGTCGATCCGAAGGACGTGAACACCAAGACCGCCAAAACGAAGAAGATAGCGAAAAAGAAGACGAAATCGAAGAAGACCGCCGCCTCGGCCGAAAAGCCGCGGAACCACGTCGCCTCCAAGGCTGGTGCCGCAGCAAAGACCGCGAAAGCAACCAAGGCGCATAAGCCGGGCTCGAAAACGAAGACAGCAAAAACGAAACATAAGAAAGCCAAGGCGGCGACCGCCACACCGGCTACCGCGACGCACAAGGCCAAATCATCGACCGCGAAAGGGAAGGCGACGGCGAAAGCAGGCGTGAAGGCAAAGCCGGGACAAGCAGCGAAAAAGAAAACAGCCAGTAAATCGAAGAAATTCGCGAAGAAAAAGAGTTCGGCAAAGAAAAACAAAAAGACCCTTGACGGTCAGGCCTCCTCCGGATTTTGACAAAGCGCAAACGATTTGCTGCCGAGAGCAGGCAATTGTGCGCGAACAAAAGTGTCCGCAAGTCCGTTCCTTGGAGAATATATGTCAGGTCATTATCACGCCGTCGTCTGGATCGACCACCACGAAGCGCGCGTTTTCCATTTCAGCTCATCGGAATCGGATGAGATCGTCATCCGGCCCAAGGACCCGGTCCGCCACATTCATCATAAGGCAAATAGCATTGGCAGCGGCCATGCAAGTGAAGACCAGGATTTTCTGCAGCGCGTTGCGGACGCTCTATCGGACGCCGGCGCGATCCTCGTGACGGGACCCGCGAACGAAAAGACCCAGTTGATGAACCATATCGAACGCCATGCCCCGGCCCTCAAGGCTAAGATCAAGGGTGTTGAGGCGCTCGATCATCCAACCGATGGCGAGGTGCTCGCGCTCGCCCGCAAGTTCTTCCGGGATGACCACCAGGAACCCCCGCGCGTGCGGTAATCAAAGATGCCGGGTGTCTTTTGCGAGGGCGCGCCTAGGTCTAGCGGGCGGCGTTCCGGTGGTGGCCGCCCTGACGACAGATCGGATATAACGCGCTAAATATCCTTCACGGCGAGCAATCTCCGCGGATCGATCCGCAAGGAAAAGAGTATGGCGAACAAAGACCCGATGAGCTGGATGTTGTCGGAAGCCGTCGAAACGCTGGCACGCGCCGAGCGGATGCATCGGCAGTTTTTCCGATTGCAACCTTCCGGAGCGCCTAACGAACCGTGCTGGGAACCCCCAATAGACGTCCTGGAGACAGAGCGCGAGATTCTTGTTTTCGTCGCTTTGCCAGGCGTCGATCCGGAGCATGTCACGGCGTCAATCGAGAATGGCGTTCTCACCGTCGCCGGCCGGCGCATTCTGCCGAAAGAGCTTCGCGACGCGATCATCCATCGCCTCGAATTGCCTCAAGGACGCTTCGAACGTCGGCTTCAACTGCCAGCCGGGCGTTACGCCGTGAAGCAATTCGTTCAAAATGGTTGTCTTGTTTTTTCACTGACCAAGGCTGGTTGAGGGATCGCGGATGAAGATGCTCGGTGACTCGAACGCCCCCAAACCCGAGGAAGCAGCGCCAGAGAACCGCGGCGCCGCCCCGAATATCGCCTTGCCGTCGGATGCACTGATCCTGGTGCCTGTCCGCCGGCTCGTGCTGTTCCCTGGTCTCGTTCTTCCGATCACGATCGGTCGCCCGAAAACAGTGTCTGCCGTGCAGCAGGCCGTCCGCGAGGAACGCCAGATCGGCATTGTGTTGCAGCGAGATCCAGAGAAGGATGATCCAGGTCCCGACGATCTCCATCGCGTCGGCACGCTCGCCAACATCGTTCGCTATATCGCGGCCCCCGACGGGAGCCACCACGTCGTCGTACAAGGCGTCCAGCGTATCCGTATTCTGGATTTTCTGCCGGGAACCCCATTCCCCGTCGCGCGGGTGATCCATATTCCCGAGCCGGAAACGCGTTCGACTGAAATCGAGGCACGTTTCCGCAATCTGCAAAACCAAGC
>CAYYDL010000240.1:0-3472 GCA_964470545.1 uncultured Hyphomicrobium sp.
AACAGCCAAGTCGCCAGATTTTCGATGTTGTGGACGCGAATGCACCCGGAACTCTCCGACCGGAAGTTGCGGCCGAAAATGCGGTCGGACGGCGTGTCGTGCAT
This sequence comes from uncultured Hyphomicrobium sp., assembly GCA_964470545.1. Taxonomy (GTDB): domain Bacteria; phylum Pseudomonadota; class Alphaproteobacteria; order Rhizobiales; family Hyphomicrobiaceae; genus Hyphomicrobium_B. Next base: position 105 of record CAYYDL010000240.1, read on the forward strand.
ATAGACCGAATGAGCGCTGTCGAAATTGATCTTCAAGAATCCGAGAGGGTTCTCCTTGCCCGGTTTCTGGCTATAGCGATACGTGCCGGGCGAGACTTTGTCCCAGTTGATCTTCGCCGGATCGACCTTGCGCCCGCTGCCGTCGTAGGCATCAATGCCGAACTTCAAAAGAACGTTCTGTCCTTTCGCCTGCATCTGGCGGCCGCGCGGAATGAGGTCTTCGGCGATGACCGTCGGTGGCAGGCGCCAGGGCGGGTTGAAGCTCAAGTCCGTGATCGGCGTGTGGAGCAGCGGTGTCGGGCGATCCGGCTTGCCGACGACACCTGCATAACGGGCAACGATCTCGCCGTTTTGCACCGCTTCGATCTGAGCCGCGGGAATGTTCACGACGACATATTTTTTTGCCGTTGTCGGAATGACCTCCTGAAGCCGCGCCAGATTGACCCTGAGTTGCTTCAGCCGCACGTCGGCGGGGACGTTCAGCGCCATGATCGTGCGCTTATCGGCAATGCCCGTCGGGGCCAGACCATTCGAAGATTGAAAGCGCTTCAGCGCCTTGTCCAATTCGTAGTCGAAGTAGGTCGAAGTTGTATTGCCGCTTCTGAGATCGCGGGTCGCCGCAAGCCGGGCGCGCAAAACTGAGACGCTCGGATCGGTCGTGCCGTATTGCATCAGGCTATCGCGCGGCGTCTTGTTCGGTGGCACCGGAAGCTGCGGCCAGCCGCCCCGGCTGGCGATCATCAGATACTCGCGGACGGCCATTTTCGTCGCTTCGATGTTGGCTTTTGCGAGGGTCGCGTAGCCTTTCGGAGGATTGGCCTCCCAGTCGCGGACGAAATCGGGGTCCGTGGTGTTGGTCGAGTACGACGGACCGTCGTTGCCGACGGGGCCAAAATTGATCCAGCCGAAGCTCTGAGCCGCGGCGCCGTCCAGTCCGGTCCAGGCCGGAGCCGATAGAGCGACAAACCCGATCGCGAGCGCGACCGACCCGATCCGCCGCGCGCCACGGCTCACCAACCCGAATTTTGAAAGTGCCCCGCGCACGTTGTTCCCCCGATCGCTTCCCATGCGTATTTCGTGCCCGGCGAGCCTAAGTGACTCCCGGGCATTTGACTCATGCGAATGACGGACCGGCCGAGCCGCTCGCGGGCCCGTTCCGGCGGTCTCGGGGGATTCATAACCGCGAGGGCTGGCCGCGAAAAGGCCAATTACGGGCCGGGTGCACCTTTTTGCGAAAACGGACCTGGCGCTGAAACACAAAAAGAAGGGCCGCCCAGCTATCGCGGAGCAGCCCTCATGCTGTGGGACTACAGCATGGCAAACCGGCAAGCGTCGTTACGTTGAGCCCTTTAGAGTCGGTAGCGAATCTGGTCCGACCAGAAGCGCTCGAGACGCACCAAGGCTTTGTTCAGGTTCTTGACGTCATCAGTCGAAACCTCGCCCACGGTCTGAACGGACCCGAGTTGGCGAAGATAGAGCTTGCTGACGACATCGCGGGCCTCGAGGCCCTTATCGGTGAGGCTGACACGCACCGACCGGCGATCGGTGTCCGACCGCTTGTAGTGAATGTAGCCCATGTCGACGAGCTTCTTCAGGTTGTAGGAGACGTTCGAGCCCAAGTAGTAGCCGCGCGTCTTCAACTCGCCCGCGGTCAACTCGCTCTCGCCGATATTGTAGAGCAGCAAAGCCTGGACGCTGTTGAGCTCAGCACCGCCGCGACGATCGAATTCGTCCTTGATCACGTCGAGCAGCAGTCGGTGAAGACGTTCAATCAGGCGCAGCGCCTGGAGATACTCACCGCGAAACCCTTCTTCCTGGGCTGGCGCGCGGTGACGCGCCATGTCGTACGCTAGACTCATAACCCTGCCTCACATGTTTGACGCTACCCGGTTTGCCCCGGGTTTTGACAAATAGATAACGCGGAGGGCTGAATTTCGCCTAAATAGATATAGTAAAAGAATAGTACCGGGGGTGATTTCTAATCGTTATTTAACCAAGTTTGCCAGCAAACTTCTTTCATGGTGAGAATTGTCTTAACGCGCAAAGAGCAATTTTTGCGATTTCAGCCCTGAATTATCACACGCGCGCTGCCTGCATTTCGCTTCTACTTGGCAGATCAAGCTCGCCGTCCGGCAGCGGCGCAAAATAGCGGTCGATCACTTCTCCGCTCAAGTGTTCATAACGCTCGGGGTGCCACGCAGGTTTCCCATCTTTATCGCGAAGCACCGCTCGCACGCCCTCATGAAAGTCGTGGTTTTCCAGGCAGCGCACGGCCAAGCGATAATCTTCAATCAGCGTTTCGCGAATGTCGAAGCCGAGCGCTGCTTGAATATGACGAAGCGTAATGGCGAGCGACGTCGGCGAGCACTTTTTCAAGCTTCCCAACGTACGTGTCGCCCACTCCGAACCTTTTGCATCGGCGCGCGCGAGCGATTGGAAAATGCCTTCCAATGTGGGCTCCGAAAAATGTTCGAGGATATACTCTTTCTCTTTTTGTAATTCCCCGGGTGGCTGAAATTCGTTCAAGCCGTCGAGAATTGGATCGACGGGCTGCGCATCCGACAGCTTCGAGAGAATGTCGTCATAATGCGATGAGGAAATGCAGTGCGTCGCGAGACCGAGCCACTGCGCATCGGCTCGTCCAATCGAGCGCCCCGTCAGCCCCAGATAGGCGCCAATCGGCCAAGGCATTTTCGCAAGGACACGGCTAATGCCAACGTCTGGAAAAAGCCCGATTTTTGTTTCCGGCATCGCCCATTTAAAATTTTCACCGGCGACGCGATGCGTGTTGAAAGCCGTCAGACCAGCGCCCGAGCCCATGCACAGCCCATTGATGAACGACACCGTCGGCTTCGAAAAGCATTCCAGCAGCCAGTTCAGCGAGTACTCGTCGCGCAAGTGCGTTTTCGCAATCTCGATGTCGCTCTTAGCAGCATCGGAAAGGGCCACGACGTCACCGCCGGCGCAGAATGCCTTGGGACTACTCGACAGGAGCGCCACGATGTAGATGTCGGGATTTCGAGCCACGCGCGGAATTGCGCTGCTCAGCGTACGGCACATGTCGTTGTCGAAAGCGTTCAGCGACTGCGGCCGGTCGAGCGTGAACGTCTGCAACGCCTGCCTATGGGCGGCATCGATCTTAGCGGGCTGCACCGGCGCCGCTGTCCTGACGTTGATATTATGCTCGTTCACTTCAAACTCGCCGCCCATGGCCAATGACGATTCGTCAGCACGATGCTATGCCCGGTTTTCGCAACGGCCGCCACATTTTGCGGCGATAAAACGCATATGTTCTCAGGGCCTGCGCCGGTCCCGGCGATTGTATCAGAGCGGCAATGCCCAGGACTTGGCCTTCGAAACGAACTCTG
>CAYYDL010000241.1:0-2615 GCA_964470545.1 uncultured Hyphomicrobium sp.
TCTGACGACGAAATACGGCAAATACTTCTTGATGGACGACGACCCTCGTCTTCCCAAGATGCCGGAAAAGCCCACCCTTCTGGACTTTTTCAAATATCGAGCGCGCGGGACGAACCATCTGCTTCAGAGCGCGAATCTCGCGCTCAAGGCCGGCATGCCGGAAAAGACAATCCTCGCATGCCTGCTGCACGACATCGCCAACGCCATCTTCATCAAGAGCGATCACGGCTATTGGGGCGCTCAGCTGATCGAGCCTTACGTCGACGAGGAAGTCAGCTGGGCCATCCGCGCGCATCAGGCCCTTCGCTTCTTTCCCGACGAATCCGTCGGCTACACGTATCCCGAGGCCTATGTCAAACATTTCGGCCCGGATTACAAACCCGACGACTACATCCAGGAGGCGTACAAGCGGGCTCGCGATCACAAATGGTACATGACCTCGCGCATGATCACGGTGCACGACGTTTACGCGTTCGATCCCAACGTCACGGTGAGTTGGGAGCCGTTCGTCGATATCGTCGGGCGCCATTTTCGCCAGCCCGAAGAGGGTCTGGGAAACGATAACAGCCCCGTGGCGCATATGTGGCGCACGATTCGACGCCCCACGAAATACCTCTGATCGAAAGGATTGTTGGCCGGCTGCCGCGGCTGGCAGCCGCCGGCGGTCGTGCTTGTTCCAAACCACGCGGTCACGATGAGCCAAGCCGCGCGGCGGCAGCCCGTGCCTCACTGAACCAGCCCCTCGGGCGGCCAAGCCATGCGCGACGTTCGACAGCTTGCTTTTCCGACGATCGGCCGCCGAGGGCCGCCCATCAACGCGAGCGCGTAGGAAGGGCGCGCCGGATCGGGCTTTAGTGATTGACATATCAATTATTTTTAGGAGAGTATCGCGAAACGGAGCATAACTTCGGCGGTAAGTTTGGGGAGGCACGCATGAAGGCAGCCACGGGCCGTGGTCGTGTTGGTCGCGCGGTGATGCCGCTCGGAACCGTTATCGCGCTGTCGCTTGCCTTGGGTGCCCCGGCCTTCGCCCAAGAATCCATTCATGTCGGCATGGCCGTTGCCCTCACGGGCTATCTGGCAAGCTATGATGGACAGTTCATCGACGGGGCGAAGCTCGCCGCGGAACATGCGAATGCCGCCGGCGGAATCGGCGGGCACAAGATCGACCTTCATATTCTCGACGACGCCTCGAACGCGACGACCGGCGTGACGGTCACGAATCAATTGCTCAATCAGTTCAATATTTCCGTAATGCTCAACGGCTTGAATTCGGCACAGAATCAGGCGATCGAGCCGATCCTCGAGCGCGCCAAAGTCCCGCAAATCGTGTTCTCCGTTCTCCCGCGCGCCCCAAAATGGGCTTTTCTTGCAAACCTCCTGAACGAGCGGTCGGACGCCTTGCAGATTGATTTCGCCGACAAATCGGTCCACGCGAAGAAAATCGCGATCGTGTTCTCGCAAACGCCCTACGGGCAGACCGCCGCGACTTTCATGAGCGCGCGTGCGAAGAATCGCGGCATGGAAGTCGTCTATTCGCAAGCCATCGAGCCGTCGGTGACCGATATGACGCCGCAAATGGCGGCGTTGAAGGCGACGGGCGCACAGGCGGTCGTCGACGTGCTGACGGGCTCGACGCATATCGTCCAGGCGAAGGCGGCTGCAACGGTCGGGCTGAGCGTGCCAATCGTGAGCGCGACGGACGACGTGCCGACGCATCAAAAGGCCGCGGCTATCTACCCCGACACCTACTTTACCGCCACGGCGGTTCAAGTCTATCCGAACAACGCCGATCCGAATACGAAAGCGGCATGTGGTGCATTCATCGATATCTATACCAAGGCGGGTCACGATCCCTCGACCATTTCGGGCGCATCTTTCGGTTGGGACGCCGTCCAAATCCTAACGAAAGCCGTCGAGAAAGCCGGTTCGATCGAGGGCGGGGCGCTGCATGCGGCGCTGGAGAATGTTACGGTGCAAGGCTGTAACACGCTTTACAAATACACCCCGACCGACCATTCCGGTCAGATGGATGTGCCGAACGATGTTGCGATCGCGAAGATCGGCGCCGGCGGCAAGGTCGATGTCGTATTCATGGAACGTGACTTGAAAGTCACCGAGCACTAACGCGGACGAGAATGATCGCAGGAGCCATGCGGTGCGGCTTCGTGTCGAGAAGATCGCGGTCCGTTACGGTCGGGTCGATGCTCTGCTGCCGGTCTCGTTCGATGCCGCGCCGGGAAGCCTGACCATCGTCCTCGGCCCGAATGGTGCGGGAAAGACATCGCTGGTGAAGGCGCTTGCCGGAGCGGTGACGCTCCGATCCGGGCGCATATTTCTCGGCGAAGAGGAAATCGGCTGGATTCCGGCGCATCGCCGCCTCCGTCGGGGCGTCGCGCTTGTCCCGGAAGGACGAGGACGGCTGCCCGGACTCTCCGTGCTCGATAATCTGGCGCTGGGCTGGCATGCGGCGGATTCCGGGCGTCGTCGCAGTCGGGACGAGGATCTCGACGAGGTTTTCGAGCTCTTCCCGCGATTGAAGGACCGGCTCGACCAGGATTGCAGCACGCTAAGCGGCGGCGAAATGCAAATGCTCGCCATCGCGCGGGCTCTGC
>CAYYDL010000242.1:0-1989 GCA_964470545.1 uncultured Hyphomicrobium sp.
ATTGCCGTGTCTGTAACAATCGGGCGATTAAGTTGAGGCTACACTCCAGCGGGTTTCCGGCACAACGGCGCTACGGCGTCCCCATTCATTTCTGCAACCGGAACGATCCCTCCTTCGCCGCCGCCTTTGGCGCCGAGAGGATTACGTGGCGCTCTATGCTCTTCCATTACGAAAACCCGCATGTTCGGGAAGCCGGGCATGGCATTCGCGCCGATCAATTCGGCTGAATGCCGGCCGCCTTGATCGTGACGCCCCAGCTCTTGATCTCGCTCGCCACAAATGAGGTCAGGTACTTCGGCGAACGTCGGGCAGGGCCAACCACGGTACCGGCCATGTCACGCAAGCGCATCTGCACGTTCGACGTATCGAGCGCCTTGTTCAGAGCGAGATTGAGCTTGGTGACGATTTCTTTCGGGGTTCCTTTCGGAACGAAGAAAGCCATCCAATAGACGTTCTCGCCGATGTCGAAGCCTTGGTCCTTCGCCGTCGGCAGATCCGGCAGGATCGGAGACCGCTGTTCCGTCAGAATGGCAAGCGCCTTGAGCGACTTGCTTTTCATGAGCGACATGGCCGAAGACGCGATCGGGCAATAGAAGTCGATATTGCCGGCCAGGACATCCTGCATTGCCTGCGCCGACCCGCGGTACGACACATGGGTCACCTTGGCGCCCATGGCGGTCAGAAGCCGGGAACACGCCAGATGAGGGGCGCTTCCCACTCCCGATGAGGCGTACTGCATTTTCGACTGGTTCGCATGAACATAGGCAGCGAACTCCTTGAGATTCGACACCGGCAGCTCTTTGCGTGTCGTCAGGAGAAGCGGCTGGACCACGGCAAGACCGACCGGCTCAAAGTCATTGACCGGATCGTAGGGCGGGTTTTTGCGCAGCCATTTGACCTGAGCGAAGGTATCGACGCCGCCCATCACGACCGTGTAGCCATCGGGATCGGCCTTTGCTGCTTTGCTGACGCCGATGAGCCCGGCAGCGCCACCCACGTCCTGAACAACGACCGGCTCGCCCAGAGCGTCCGCCATCGGCGCCGCAATCAAGCGACCGACCAGATCGGTCGCGCTGCCTGCACCGAATGGAATGATCAGGGTGATGGCGCGATTTGGCCATTCCGATGCCAGCGTGCGGCCCGAGGCCATGCTCAAGGCAGCTGCACAGAATAGCGCAAGTTGGATAGTCTTTCTTATAGTTCTCTTATGCACTTTTTCCTCCCTCGTGTTGTCGTTGGATTAGCGTCCTTCCACCTCATCGAAGAGCGCGGAAACCGCGGTGTTGAACACCTTCGGTTTCTCGATGTTGGAGATGTGGCCCGCCTGCGCGATCTCGAGAAAGCGGGACCCCTTGATCATCTTGTGCATTTGTCGCGTGTTTTCGGGAGGAGCCCCGTGGTCCTCCGCCCCGCAGACGACAAGCGTCGGCCTGTCGATCTCGCCGAGGCGCGAGCCGTAGTTCAATCGCGCCAAGGCGGCGGCGCATCCACGGTACCCTCGGTCGCTGGTGGAACGAATCATGCGTTCCATTCGCGCGATGACCTGAGGATCGCGTTCTGCCAGGCCCTCGCTCGACCATCGCTCGACGGTCGGCGTGACGATTGCTTCAATGCCGCCCCGACGCACAGCCTCGGCACGACTGAGCCAGGCTTCGGTAAATTCCGGCGTCGTCGTATGCCGGGAGTCTGCAATCACCGCGCTCTTGATGCGGTCAGCGTGGTCCAACAGGAGCCCGAGGGCGATCATCCCGCCCATGGAAAGCCCGGCAAAGTGCGCTTCGCGTATGTTCAGCGCGTCGAGAATGCCGACCGCATCCGCGACCAGTTGATCGAGCGTGTAGTCGCCGTCCGTGGCGGCCGACCCGCCATGGCCTCTCGCGTCGTAACGCAGAACGCGATACCGGGACTTCAATGTCTCGGTCAACTCATCCCACATGCTCATATCGGTCGCCAGCCCGTGGCTGAGCATGACCCATGAGCCGTTATCTC
>CAYYDL010000243.1:0-1987 GCA_964470545.1 uncultured Hyphomicrobium sp.
TCCGTCAACGTCCTCGGCGGTTTCAAGACCCAGGGGCGCACCGTCGATCAATGGGCAGCGATCGAAGAAGATGCCCGCATCGTCGCGGAAGCCGGAGCCTTCGCCGTAGTTCTGGAAGCCATGACGGCCCCTCTCGCCGAGCGGATCACGAAGGCGATACCGATACCGACCATAGGAATCGGAGCATCCGCGGGCTGTGACGGCCAGATCCTCGTCATGGAGGATATGCTCGGTCTGTCGCCCGACGTTCCGAAATTCGTTAAGAAATTCGGAGCCATCGGCACGGCGATCGACCGGGCCATTGCCGCCTACGCCGACGAGGTCCGAGCGCGGACCTTTCCGGCTCCGGAGCATACCTATGCTCTGAAGGCTCCCGCAATGGCAGCCTCGGTCACGCCAGTGCGGGCCACGAAAAAGCCCAAGACACCGACAACTTAGCATCTTCAAGGCGGGATAGGCCCCGATACGCAACGGAATCTTTGCCCGAGGGCTTGCCCGGAACGCTTGCTCGGTTATCTATGCCCGCAAAAACCGGGTTGGCGGTGGGAAATCCCTCGTTCCGAGTTCCGGCGAAAGAATGAGGTTTAAAGTAGCTCAATGGCCGACGATAACGACAGCCTGCTTCGCGAGGTCGAGGAAGAAATCCGCCGCGAGCAGCTGCAGAAAATCTGGCAGCGATACAACGGGGTGATCCTCGGTGCGGTGACGCTCATTATTCTCGGCGTCGCGGGCTATCAGTATCTTGAAACGCGGCGCATCGGTTCGGAAGAGGCCGCTGGCGCGAAGTTCGCGGCCGCCGAGACGCTGAGCGACGACAAGAAAAAGGACGACGCCGAAAAAGCTTTCAAGGCAATCGCTGAAAGCGGTCCGGCCGGTTACGCTGCTTTGGCGAAGCTGCGATTGGCCGGCGCCGAGGCAAAAGACGGCAAAACGGCAGATGCCATTGCAACCTTTGATTCTCTCGCCAAGCAGGCGGGCGCCGATCCCCTGTTGAAAGATTTCGCGCAACTACAGGCAGCCTCTCTCCAGATGGAGACCGCGGACTATGCGGAAATCGAGAATCGTCTGACACCTCTCATGGCGGACGGCGCACCCTTCGCCAACAGCGCGCGCGAACTTTTGGGATTGGCTGCATATAAGGCGAAGAAATACGACGAGGCACGCAAGTATCTCGAACCTCTCCTGATTGACCCGAACGTCTCTGAAGACCTTCAGAACCGTGTTAAGATCATTATGGGAGAGATCGCTTCGGCACAGGTCGCGGCCAATACACCGGCGTCGCAGGTTTCACCCAGTTCGGGCCCGGCGACGGAAAAGCCGGCTGAACCGGCGAAGACTGAGCCGCAGCCTCAGACGGGCGGGACTGCGAGCACCGACAAGAAGTAGGACCGCGAAGCGGCGAGGGGAGAATAGGCTTGTTGGGTGAAGGGGGATGGCAGTTCCGTGTCGGCACGACGCTGCTGCTGGCGATCGTCTCGGCTCTTTGGCTCGGCGGCTGTGCCGGCGACGGACCCTCCCTTCCGAAAATAAGTGAACTCAATCCCTTCAAGGAAAAGCAGACGCCGCTACCGGGCCGGCGTATTCCGATCGTCGAAACGACGGAAAGCATTTCCTCCAATCTGGCCGACGCCAATACGCCGGTCGTTATCCCGTCTCCACGCATGAATGATGCCTGGTCCCAACCTGGCGGCGATGCCAATAATGCGCCGGGCAACCTTGCCTTGAACGGACCGCTGCATCAGCTTTGGAGTGCCAGCGCCGGCGAGGGCTCGTCAAAGACGGGCCGTGTGACGGCGAGCCCGATCGTCTTCGAGGGACGCATTTACACGCTCGATGCGGCAGCTAACGTGTCCGCATTCACCCTGTCGGGCAGCAGCGTTTTCACGATCTCGACCAAGCCCGAAACGACGGTCGGCCTCGGTGGTTATGGCGGCGGACTTGCTGCCGATAACGGGCGCCTCTATGTGGCCAATGGCTATGGCGTCGT
>CAYYDL010000244.1:0-1842 GCA_964470545.1 uncultured Hyphomicrobium sp.
TGTCGGGCCTGCTCAAGGGCTCGGCGGTCCTGTTCAACGGCATCAGGGTCGGCGAGGTGACGGCCCTCGAATTGAACCCCGAAGACCCGAAGCAGGTGACCGTGATCATGTCCGTCGATCACAAAACGCCAGTGCGCTCGGATACGAAAGTCGGAATCGAATTCCAGGGCCTCACGAGTTCACCGGTCTTGTCACTGAGGGGTGGCACACCTACTGCACCTCCGGCGACTGGTGTCGATCACGAGCCGCCTTTCCTGGCGGTCGACCCTGACGCCACTCAGAGCCTCACGGATTCAGCGCGCGGACTTCTGCATCGCATCGACGGGGTCATCGATGAGAACAGGGAGCCGCTGAAGACGCTCATCGCTAACATCAACACGTTCTCGGCGGCGCTTGCCAAAAACTCGGACAAAGTCGGCGGCATCCTCGCTGGGCTCGAGCGCCTGACGGGAGGGGGAAAGCAGGCGACCGCGCCAATCGTCGATCTTGTGCCTGTCAAAAAGTTTCCGGACATTCCCAAGATCCCCGAGGGACAGCTCGTCGTGCCGGAGCCGGACGTGGTCGGAAGCGTCTTCAACGATCAGGTCGCGGTCGTGACCGCGACGGGAGATCGCTCGACGGCGCTCGTCGCCAAGTGGCCGGATACGCTGAGCCGTGTCGTCCAGGCGCGCGTCGTCCAAAGCTTCGAGAACGCAGGCTATCTCAAGGTCGTCGGACGCCAGCCCGACGTGTTCAAGGCAGATTATCAGTTGCTGATCGACTTGCGCAGCTTCGAGATCGTAGCCTCACAGTCTCCGACCGCCGAGATTGCGTTTTCAGCGAAGATCATCGGCGAAAACGGCCAGATTCTTGGTGCACGGCTGTTCAGCGCGAGCGTGCCGGCTACGATTTCAGATGAGGCCAGCGCCGCGGAAGCTCTGAACCAGGCGTTCGACAAGGTGGTCAGCGATCTTGTCGCCTGGACGTGCAAGACCGCTTGAGAAAGACCTACCTGCGGTGACCGCGATGACCGCCGCCGCGACGGCCACCGCCCCCGCGATGGTGAGCCGCGCCGCCACGGAAGTGCCGCACGCCGCGCGCGCTATGGCCGCCGCCGCGCTTTCTGACGAACGTCTTCGACTTGCCGCCGCCGCGCTTCTGATATGAGCGTTTCCCTCCGGACCGCGCCTTCGAGAATGTCCGGCTATGGTGTCTCAGTTGCTCGCCGTGGCTGGCATTCTTGTTGAAACCAGGACGGTCGGTTCGCTTCAGACGCCGTTCGATATCTGCGCGGTTGAAATGTTTGCCGCCGCGATGCCGCGCATCGTGTTTCCAGTAGTGGTCGACGTGCCGGCGGTGACCGCCATTGATCCGATTCCACCGGTTGACGTTGATGTCGATGCGGCGGTGGTGCCAGTCCCAATGGTTCCAGCCCCAGATGCCGCCGACGATCGCGACGCCCGCTCCCCAGAAGAAGCCATCGGTGTAGACGATGCCCGGATAGCCCCAGCCATAGGGTGGATAATCGGGATACCACCAGGGGCCGTAGACGACGGAAGGCTCGTAATCCGGCACGTATACGACATCAGGATCGGTCGGCTCAATCGTGTAGATCTCTCCCGGGGGCGTGCCGCTCCCAGGCTCTTTCGTAACCTTCTGCTGGCTATTGCTCTGCAAGTGCCCGGCAGCGTCCGCCTTGGAGCGAAGGAGCTGGATCTCGTCCATCACTTCGCTCTGCTGATTGACGAAGGCATCGCCGAGGCTCTGCATCCAGTCGAGCTTTTCGCTCATATTCTGCAGCACGTCGGGAAACTGGACGAGCGCCTTGACGCTCGGATCCCACGATTTTGATTTGAGAGCCTC
>CAYYDL010000245.1:0-1882 GCA_964470545.1 uncultured Hyphomicrobium sp.
CGCCGCCGTCGTGGCGCTGGGCTTGCCCGCCGGGGCGTTTCTACTAAGATGCGGTCAAGCGGGCTTCGCGACAATTAGCCATTGCAATCTGGAGGAAACGCATGCGGGTGACGAAACTGGTTTTATTTGCTGCGGCCTTGATTGTCAGCTCCAGCTCGGCTTACGCGCTCGAGGTGAAGAAGCGCATCGAGGCCCCGGGCAATCCCCCCGACATCTGGGAATTTGTCGGCGATTTCTGCTCGATCAAGGACTGGCATCCCGTTGTGGCCGATTGCAAGCAGGTGACCGAGGGGAACGACACCTTCCGCATTCTGTCGCTGAAAGGCGGCGGCACGATCAAAGAGAAGCTGACCGGCCAGGAGGGCAATACCGGCTACGATTACGAGATCGTCGAAAGCCCGCTGCCGGTCAAGAACTATAAGGCCAAGTTTTGGGTCGAGCCCGACGATGAGCCGGACCGCTCGGCGATCTACTGGCAGGCCGAGTTCGATGCCAATGGCGCGAGCGACGACGAAGCCACCAAGAAGATCACCGATATCTTCAGCGCTGGCCTCAAGAACATCAAGAAGATGGCCATCGAAAAGGCGGGTAGTGACAACGGCAGCGGCGGCGGCGGCGACTAGGGGCGGATACAAAGCGCGCCGCTGACGAGGCGGCGCGCTCTTCAACCCTTGCTCTCAAGCCTTGCTTAGGCGGCAGCCTTGGCGCGGCCTCGTGCACGGCCGCGAGGTGCGGCCTTCTCCGGCGCGGCCTGTCTCTCGTCAGCCTGTCCGCTATCGTGTGCAGGGCCCGAATCCTGACCGCGCGCATCCTCGTCACGATCGACGAGCTCGATCACGGCCATCGGCGCCGCGTCGCCATAACGGAAACCGGCCTTCAGCACGCGCGTATAGCCGCCTGGACGATCGGCGTAGCGCGGGCCAAGCGTGTCGAACAGCTTGCCGACGATCGCTTCATCGCGGAGTCGTGCGAAAGCCAGCCGGCGGGCATGCAGATTGCCGCGCTTGCCGAGCGTGATCAGCCGGTCGGCGACGCGCTTCAGCTCCTTCGCCTTCGGCAAGGTCGTAACGATCTGCTCGTGCTTGATCAGCGCGGAAGCAAGGCTCGCGAACAGCGCCTGGCGATGGCTCGCGGTGCGGTTCAATTTCCTGCCGGCATTGCGGTGACGCATGTGTGAAAACCTTCGGTTTTCAGAAGCCAGAAACCGGAAACCAGAATTCGGAAGGGCCGCGGGGCAACGCCGATCGGAATCTGGTTTCTGGCTTCTGGCTTCTGATTTCTGACTAGTAATGATCCTCGAACCGCTTGGCGAGCTCTTCGATGTTCTCCGGCGGCCAATCCGGAACCTCCATGCCGAGATGGAGGCCCATCGAGGCGAGCACCTCTTTGATCTCGTTCAGCGACTTCCGCCCGAAATTCGGCGTGCGGAGCATCTCCGCCTCGGTCTTCTGAATGAGGTCGCCGATATAGACGATGTTGTCGTTCTTCAGGCAGTTGGCCGAACGGACGGAGAGCTCGAGTTCGTCCACCTTCTTCAGCAGCGCGGCGTTGAACACGAGCTCGGGCTGGCGCTCGAACTGCGTCTCCTTCTTCGGCTCCTCGAAATTGACGAACACGGAGAGCTGATCCTGCACGATACGCGCGGCAAGCGCCACCGTATCCTCCGGCCGCACGGAGCCGTTGGTCTCGATCTCCATGGTGAGCTTGTCGTAGTCGAGGATTTGCCCTTCGCGGGTGTTCTCGACGCGGTAGGAAACCTTGCGCACCGGGCTATACAGTGAGTCGACCGGGATGAAGCCGATCGGCGCATCGTCGGGGCGATTGCGTTCGGCAGGCACATAGCCCTTGCCCGTCGTCGTGGTGAATTCCATGCGGATCGAGG
>CAYYDL010000246.1:0-2023 GCA_964470545.1 uncultured Hyphomicrobium sp.
ATTGAGGAACTGCGCGCCTTGTTCCGGACCAAGCGCCTGACGCGCTATCCGGTCTATTCGGGACAGATGGACCACATCGAGGGCTTCATCAGCGTCCGGGACATGATGGAACTGACGCCGGAAGAGCAGAAGCGCACGACCCTCCGCAATCTGGTGCGTCCGGTTCCCTTTGTGCCCGAGACCAAACCGATTCAGGACCTGCTGAAGGAACTTCAGCAATCGACGACGCAAATGGCGATCGTCATCGATGAGTACGGCAGCGTGGCGGGCATCATCACCATCGAAGACCTCCTCGAAGAGATCGTCGGCGACATCCGCGATGAAGTCGAACCGCACGCGCGCGACATCATCAAGGAATCGCCCACCTCGTATATTCTGGCCGGGCACGCCGGCCTCGCCCAGGTCGCCGACGAAGTCCAGGTTCCCCTCGAAGGCGAGGATTTCTCCACCGTCGCCGGCCTGGTCATGAATCACCTGGGGCATGTCCCGTCGGCCGGAGAAAAGATCGAAAGCCACGGATTAATCTTTGAAGTTTTGGAGGCAAACCAGCGGACCGTTCTCAAAGTGCGGATGATCCTTCCCCCACCCGAACTTTCGGCCGAAACCACCCATGTCTGAACCCACCCCAACTTTCAAATCCGGCTATGTCGCGGTCGTCGGGCGCCCCAATGCCGGCAAGAGCACGCTCGTCAATGCCCTGGTCGAATCCAAGGTTTCGATCGTAACGCCGGTCCCACAGACCACGCGCAACCGCATCCTGGGAATCCTGCACCGTCCCGATGCCCAGGTGATCCTGATGGACACCCCCGGCGTGCACAAGCCTCTCTCGCGCCTCAACGAGCAGATGATGAACCACGTCCGCCAGGCGCTCGCCGACCGCGATTTGGCCGTGCTCATCGTCGATGCCAGCGAGAAGTATGGCCGCGGCGACGAATTCGTGATCAACCTGCTCACCGAATATTCTCCGAAGACGATTCTGGTGCTCAACAAAGTCGACAAGGTGCGCAAGCCCGATCTGCTGCCGCTGATCGAGCGCTACTCCAAGCTCTACAACTTTGAGGCGATCATTCCGATTTCCGCGATGCACAAGGATGGACTCGAACCCCTGCTGAAGGCGATCGTCGAGCACCTTCCGGAAGGGCCGGAGTACTTCCCTTCCGACGAATATACCGATCAGCCCGAGCGCTTTCTCGCGGCCGAAATCATTCGTGAAAAGGTCATTCGCCACACCAAGCAGGAAATGCCCTACGTCACGGCCGTATTGATTGACGCTTTCGAAGAGGGCACCAACATGACGCGCCTGCACGCGACCATCGTCGTGGAGAAAGACTCGCAGAAACCGATTGTGATTGGGGCGGGTGCGTCACGCTTGAAGGAGATAGGAACCGAAGCGCGCGTGGAACTTGAGAAGCTCTTTCCACCCAAGGTCTACCTGGAGCTTTTCGTCAAGGTGCAGCCGCACTGGCGCGATGATAACAACGTCCTGGCCGAGCTCGACTACCGCCACGAGGGCTCCGGCGAATAAACGGCGCTCAGTTGGCCGGCGCTTTCCCGGCGTCATACACGCGGCGGATGGTCACCGGACGCGAGAGCGAGGAGTCCTCGAAATCCGTCGTCACCGTGAGGCGCTTTCCATCGTCGCTGAGCGCGTAGGTCTCGGTTACCCGCTGCGCCCGGCCGACCTTGGTTTCGGCGATGAACTTGCCGCTGTCCCAGCGCGCCTTGGTCGCGATCTTCTTCCCTTCCATGTCCTTGTCGTCGTGCTTCTTGCCGTCGAGATAGAACGTGTGCGCGTCACCGGAGTCGCTGGTCACGACGATCTGGTCGGAGCCCTGATCGATCTGGAGATACTTCGGGTTGGCGGCAATCCGGTCCCACTCCTCGGTGGGAATCTCGAGGCCGCGGGTCCCTTGCCGGCTGCCATTCCGTCCCATTCCACCCATCCCGCCCATTCCCCCCATGCGCCCGATGCCGCCCATGGTGGGATAAGCGCCGCCCATGCCGGGGCCGATGTCGGAACCAC
>CAYYDL010000247.1:0-3384 GCA_964470545.1 uncultured Hyphomicrobium sp.
AAAACTTCGTGCGGGCTCTCCCGAGGCGCTCAAGAACGACGATATCATCAACTACAAGCCGCAAACGTGAGCGGCGCACATTCCGTACAAAGTGAGATCACATCCATGACCCTTAAGTCCACTGACCGTCATCGCATTCGCATGGCTCCGGCCGGAAAGCCGCTTTCGATTTTCTTAGCGCTCGGGCTCGGAGTGCTCGCCTTGATCGGGTTCGCGTCGGGGCACTTCGGCAGCGGATTGGCGGAGGCAGACACCATAGCTCCGACGGCCGGTGGGAACACCTTTACGCCCGAGCAAAAAAAGGCGCTCGGCGACATCATCAAAGATTACCTGATCAAAAATCCGGAAATCATGTTCGAAGTGCAGAGTGCGCTCGACGAGAAATCGCAGAAAGAGCAGGACGCCAAGCTCAAGTCGTTCATGGCGACCAACGCCAAATCCATTTATCGCTCGCCGGATAGCTCCGTGGCGGGCGATCCTAACGGCGATGTGACGGTCGTCGAGTTCTTCGATTTCAACTGCGGCTACTGCCGTCGGGGACTGCCGCAGGTCCAGAAACTCATTCACGATGACAAGAAGGTGCGCTTCGTCTTCAAGGAACTGCCCATTCTCTCGAAGGGCTCGGATGAGGCAGCCAGGGTTGCGCTCGCGGCGAAGCGGCAGGGCAAGTATTGGGAGTTCCATCAGGCCATGCTCGGCTTCAAGGGACAAGCCAACGAAGCAACGGCTCTGAAAATTGCCCAATCCCTCGGTCTCGACATGAATAAGATCAAGGCCGATATGGCGAGCGATGCAGTGAAGAAAGAGCTGGCCGATGATTTGATGCTCGCCAAGCAGCTGGGCGTCAACGGGACGCCGCACTTCCTCGTTGGCGATCAGTCCATTCCCGGCGCGCCGGACGATCTTCACGATCAGCTGGAGTCGCTGGTTGCGGGCTACCGCAAGACCGGCTGCTCGATGTGCTAACCGGGCTCGTGGCTCCAAAATACCGAATAGCGGCAATCTCTTAACCGCTATGACACAGGGTCGTGCGCGGCTGCTGCCGCGCACTTTGCGCATTTGCCGAAAGCTGATAGACCCAGGGCCTCCACAATCGCCATCGGCATCAGCCCGGCGCCTTAGCGGCCTCCAAACATGAGCTCCCTCGTCTACGTCCTTAACGGCCCCAATCTCAACATGCTCGGTGTCCGGGAGCCCGAAATCTATGGCACCGAGACGCTTACCGGTCTTCGCGCACGGACCGAGAGGGTGGCCGCGCGGCATGGGCTCGCCGTCGATTTCCGCCAATCGAATATCGAAGGCGAAATCGTCAACTGGGTGCAGGAGGCGCGCGGCAAGGCCAATGGCATCATCATGAACGCCGGAGCCTACACGCACACGTCGGTGGCCATTCTCGATGCATTGCAGGCCGTCGGCCTCCCGGTCGTCGAGGTGCACCTTTCGAACATCTTCCGCCGCGACGAGTTTCGTCAGCATTCGTACGTTTCGCTCGCGGCGACTGGCGTGATCTGCGGCCTCGGCGCCAAGGGCTATGAGCTTGCCATCGAAGCGATGGCGAACATCCTGAACACATCCACAAACAAAGCGTGACGTCAGACGCAACGCTTGAGCTATAAGACGCACGCAAACAGAAAATCGAGGACACGGCACTGATGACCGCAAAAGACCAAGGCCCGAAAATGGGAAGCGCCGAAGGTCAGATGATCCGCGAGCTCGCCGAGCTGTTGAACGAGACGGGTCTGACAGAGATCGAAATCGAAAAGAGCGGCCTCAAGATCCGCGTCGCAAAAAAGATATCGATTACGGCCGCTGCGCCGCAGGCCTATCTTTCTGCCCCCGTCGCGGCAGCGGCATCGACGCCGAGCGAAGCGAAACCGGCGATACCGGCTCCGGGCGATCTTTCGAAGCATCCGGGTGCTGTCAAGTCGCCGATGGTCGGCACCGCCTACCGCTCGCCCGAGCCCGGCGCTCCGGCGTTCTGCGAGGTTGGCAGCAAGGTCAACCAGGGCGATACGCTTCTCATCATCGAAGCGATGAAGACAATGAATCAGATCCCGGCCCCGCGCGCCGGCACCGTCAAAGCGATCCTCGTCGAGAACGCGCAGCCGGTCGAATACGGCGAGCCGCTGATCATCATAGAATAGTGCGCACGCGTGCTGATGGCCTGCGAAAGCGCCCGGAGTTCAAATGTTCGATAAAATCCTGATTGCCAACCGAGGAGAAATCGCACTGCGCGTTCAGCGCGCCTGCCGCGAGCTTGGAATCGCGACAGTCGCGGTCCATTCGACGGCGGATGCCGATGCCATGCATGTGCGTCTCGCGGATGAAAGCGTCTGCATCGGGCCACCGCCTGCTCGCGACAGCTATCTCAACATTCCAGCGCTCGTCACGGCGTGCGAAATCACCGGCGCCGATGCCGTGCATCCGGGATACGGTTTTCTTTCAGAGAACGCGCGGTTCGCCGAAATCCTGGAAGAGCACAAGATCACGTTCATCGGTCCGACGTCCGAGCACATCCGGATCATGGGCGACAAGATCGAGGCCAAGGAGACCGCCAAGAAACTCGGCATTCCGGTTGTCCCCGGCTCAGCCGGTGCGGTGACGAGCGAAACCGAGGCGATGAAGATCGCAAAGGACATGGGCTTTCCGGTGCTGATCAAGGCGGCCGCTGGCGGTGGCGGGCGCGGCATGAAGGTCGCGACTTCGGCGGCGGATCTCGGCATGGCGCTTTCGACGGCGCGCTCAGAAGCGAAGGCAGCCTTCAACGACGATTCCGTTTACATCGAGAAGTATCTTCAGAAGCCGCGCCACATCGAAATCCAGGTCTTCGGAGACGGCAAGGGCAACGCGGTGCATCTCGGCGAGCGTGACTGCTCGCTTCAGCGCCGCCACCAGAAAGTTCTGGAAGAAAGCCCCTCGCCCGCGCTCAACGCGGCGCAGCGCCAGAAGATCGGCAAAACCGTCGCGGACGCGATGCGCAAGCTCAAATATCGCGGCGCCGGCACGGTCGAGTTTCTGTTCGAAGATGGCGAATTCTATTTCATCGAAATGAATACGCGGTTGCAGGTCGAACATCCCGTGACCGAGATGGTCACCGGGACGGATCTCGTGCTGGAGCAGATCCGCGTCGCGGCCGGCCTTCCGTTAAGCTTCACGCAGGATGACATCGAACTGACGGGGCACGCCATCGAGTGCCGCATCAACGCCGAGAATCCGAAGGATTTTCGCCCGTCGCCGGGCCAGATCACTTATTGGCATCCCCCCGGCGGCCTGGGCGTGCGGGTCGATAGCGGCGTCTATCAGGGTTACCGGATACCGCCCTACTAC
Source organism: uncultured Hyphomicrobium sp. (assembly GCA_964470545.1). GTDB lineage: Bacteria > Pseudomonadota > Alphaproteobacteria > Rhizobiales > Hyphomicrobiaceae > Hyphomicrobium_B. The sequence goes on from CAYYDL010000247.1 coordinate 3,328, forward strand.
GACAGCCTCATCGGCAAGTTGATCGTGACCGGGAAAACGCGCAACGATGCGTTGTTG